>NZ_CP036346.1:3000000-3247604 GCF_014131695.1 Thomasclavelia ramosa DSM 1402 | reverse complement strand
TAGAAACTACTGTTCATAATAAACTCACAATAGCATATTTGTTATTCCAAGCACTTTGAGAGTTTTTCACATTTATTCACATAGTAAAAAATAAGGGTATGACTTTGTGCATAAGTTGTGTGAAGTTTAGGTTAATTTATGATTAATTAGCAAGATTCGTCGAGAAAGAAGTCACAAAATAATGTTACTTTTTATCGAAAATCAAGAAAATCCTTATAAATTAAGGTTTTTTTATTCTTAATAGCAAAAAGAAAAGCACAATTTAATGTGACTTTTGTACAATATAAACTATTTTAATAAATCTGAATTAATAAATTTGTCTAAAAAGATTTTTTAAAATTCACATTATTTTGTGAGATTTGTAAAATGTTAGATTTTCCTAATTATACTTTTTCCCGTAATTTCATTGACTTAACGAGCTTTTTCATATAAAATGGTGAGGCATATGTTATTTGTATAAAAGTATAAAAAATTTTGGAGGTGTAATTAATGAAAAGAACATATCAACCAAATAAGAGAAAAAGATCAAAAACTCATGGTTTTAGAGCTAGAATGGCTACTGTAGGAGGAAGAAAAGTACTTGCACGTCGCCGTAAAAGAGGAAGAAAAGTCTTATCTGCTTAAGAAAAATCCACTTTACGGTGGGTTTTTTTTCTAAAAATTTATGAAAAAAGAATTTAGAGTACGAAAAAATGAAGATTTTAGCCGTATTATTAAGAAAAAACAAAGTATGGCTAATCGTTCTTTCATTATATATTACCTAAAAAATGATTTAGATCATGCTCGAATTGGGATATCAGTAAGCAAAAAACTTGGAAAAGCAGTAATTCGTAACAAAATTAAGCGTCAAGTCAGAATGATGCTTCAACAAACAATTAATTTCGATGATAATTATGATTATATAGTTATTATTAGAAATAAATATTTAGATTTAGATTTCAATTCTAATCTAAATGAGCTAAAATATTTATATAAAAAAATATTAAAAAGGATGGAAAAATAAATGGTGTTAGATAACAAGACTAAAAAAATCTTAAAAGTATTTTGTTTAGTTTTCTTAGTTGCTATCTTGACAGGATGTGCACAAAATCTTGATGCAAACGGTAAATTAATTGCTTCTAGGGCAATTACAAGTTCAACTCCTTGGTCATTTGATGCAGGGTGGTTTGATTTTATCTTTGTAATTCCTTTAGCTAAAGGAATCTTATTCATTAATGATTATGTAGGAAATGTAGCTTTTGGGGTAATTGGGGTTACAATTATCGTTAATATTATCACTTTACCTATTATGATCAAATCAACCGTCTCAACGCAAAAAATGCAATTATTACAACCAGAGATGGAAAAGATTCAACGTAAGTATAAAGGGCGTAAAGATCAAGCTTCACAAATGCGTCAAAATGCAGAGATTCAAAATTTATATAAAAAGAATAATGTAAGTATGTTTGGATCATTTGCAACATTCCTTACATTACCAATCATGTTTGCAATGTGGCAAGCAGTACAAAGAATTGATATATTATATTCTACATATATTTTTGGAATTAATTTAGGGGCTAAGCCAATCAGCCATATTATGGATTTGGATATTGCGTATATTGTTTTATTGGTTTTAGTTGCAGGAACACAATTCTTTGCAATGCAAATTACTCAAATAATGGCAAAACGCTCACCAAAATATCGTCCTAGTCAACAAATGAAGTCGATGAATACAATGAACAATGTAATGACGATCTTCATTGTTTACTTAGCTGCTACAATGCCTGCAGCAATGTCGTTGTACTGGATTACAACAAATGTTATTAATATCATAAGAACAGTATATATTCAATTATTCCATATTGAGAAAGCAAAAAAGGAAGTTGAATCAACAACTACTAATTTTCTAAATAAAAAGTAGGTGAAAATATGAAAAGATATACGGCAAGAACAGTTCAAGATGCTGTAAATACAGCATGTCAAGAACTAGGTGTAACAATTGATGAATTAAATTATGAAGTAATTAGTGAGACAAAAACTTTATTTACTAAAAAAGCTGAAATTGAGTGTTATACAATTCCAATGATCCAAGAATATATTGAAAGTTATATTCGTCGTTTTATTGGAGATATGGGATTTGAAGTGGAAACAGTTTCTTATCTACAAGATGGTCGTATTTACTGTAATATTAATACTAGTAATAATTCTATCTTAATTGGAAAAGCTGGAGTTATTCTACGTGCAATTAACTTTATTGTTAAAAATGCCGTAAGCAATACCTTTAAGAAAAGATTTGAAATTAGCGTTGATATTAACGGATATAAAGAAGACCGTTATAAAAAAGTAGCATCAATGGCTAAACGTTTTGGAAAACAAGTATTGCGCACGAAAGCTGAAATCAAGCTTGATCCAATGCCTGCTGATGAACGTAAAGTAATGCATCAAGAACTTTCTAGATTTGAACATATTAAGACAGAAAGTCATGGTGAAGGAAAAAATAGACATATGGTTATTTCATATGTAGATTAGACACATGTTATCATGTGTTTTTTCTTTAAGGAGTGATATGAAGATGAATATAGAATTAGCAAGGGCAACTGATGTAAATGAGATCGAAGCGTTATATGGAGCAGTTGTAGACGATTTACTAGCCAATGTAAATTATCCTGGCTGGAAAAAAGGAATTTATCCAACTCGTGATGAAGCAATTTTTGGAATAGAAAAAAAAGAATTATATGTAATGCGGCAAAATGATCAAATAGTGGGGAGTATTGTTATTAATCATGTCCAAGAAGAAAATTATCAATTAGCAGCTTGGAAGATAGATGCACAAGATCATGAAGTTTATGTAATTCATACTTTAGCTGTTCATCCACAATTTAAAGGATTAAAAATAGCTCAAAAATTATTAGAATATGCTGATGAATTAGCTAAAAATAATGGGGTAAAAACAATTCGTTTAGATGTTCGTAAAGGCAATGTGCCGGCAATCAAGCTATATGAGCGTTGTGGTTATACATATGTGGGAGCAATAAATCTTGATTTTAGGGGTTCTGATCTTGGCTTATTTGAATTGTATGAAAAAATAATTTAAATAATGCTTGCCCTATAGTTAGGTTTAAGTAGTATGCTTAACTTAGGAGGACGACTTCATGGATAAAATAGTTATTAATCAAGAACTTTTATTGCTACTTCAAAAAAATAAAATAATCGCCACAACGTCAAACTTTAATTACCGGGATCAAGCAGTCATATCACTAATCAAAACATTGATTACTATGGGATATAATAGTAGTGATATCTTAGAATTGATTGATGAAGAAATGACTTTGCTGGATATTCTAGAATTTCATCAAGATTTGGTAATTAATAAACAATATGAATGCTGCTGTTTAATTAATAAATTAAAGAAAATGATTGAAGAAGTTAAGGAAGAGACCAATGGAATATACAATTAAAGAAGTAACTAAAAAGTACAATCTAAGTGCTTCAACACTTAGATATTATGAAAAAGAAGGATTACTACCTAAAATAAAAAAGAATCAAAGCAATCAAAGAGTTTATGATGATGATGATCTATCGTGGTTAGACATAATTATGTGTATGCGTAAAACGGGAATGACGATAGCATATATAAAAAATTATATTGAGTTGTGTCAAGAAGGTGACAATACGATTAATCAACGATATGAAATTTTTTTGAAACAGAAAGAAATATTATTATTGCAGCAACAAGAGTTGGAAAAGAATATTGAGACAGTGAATTATAAAATTAATCTATATAAAGAAAAGTTATTAAAATAGATAGCAAGAATTATTGCTATCTATTTTTCTTTCAATTATAATCAATATAATAAGTAGGTGATAAGATGAATAAAAATAAATTATTAATGTTCTTTATTATTAATGGACTTTTTAATTTAGCCGCTAATTATGCTCATCCAATTACTCCAACAGTAATAAAAAATCTTCAACTGGGAGATTATATGTTTGGTGTTGCATTTGGGGCAATGATGGGATTAAATTTTTTATTTTCACCATTTTGGGGAAAATTAAATGAACAAATTAACAGTAAAACAACGATGTTGATCTGTAGTATTGGTTACGCAGTTGGTCAAGTTTTGTTTTGGCAAGCAAATTCACAAAATAGTGTGATATTTGCAAGAATGTTTTCAGGCGTTTTTACAGGAGGTTCTTATGTAAGTTTTTTAACCTATGTCGTTAATGTTACACCACCTGAAAAAAGGGGTCAAAATCTAACTGTTTTAGCAACAGTTGCAAGTGTTTGTGCTGCTTTTGGTTATTTTATAGGGGGGATGCTTGGGGAAATCTCAATTGATTTAACCTTTGCAGTTCAAGCAGCTACTTTAGCTAGCTGTGGTATTTTCTTTTATCTTTTTTGTGAAAATGATGTTGTTTCACCAGTCAAACAAAAAGTTGCTTTGCTCATAAAACAAGCAAACCCTTTTAATTCATTTAAACAAGCAAAAGTATTTATAGATAAAAAATATTTAATTATGTTTACGATCTGCTGCCTTGCATTTCTTGGTTTTACTGCTTTTGAACAAAGTTTTAATTATTATATCAAAGATATTTATAATTTAACATCAGGTTATAATGGAATTATCAAGGCTGCAATTGGAATTATTTCTTTAGTTGCTAATGGTACGATTTGTTTATGGATCATTAAGAATACTAATGTTTCTAGATCGTCAATGCTGATTTTATTGTTGAGTAGTGTTACGATGTTAGGGGTTTTAGCAACAAATAATATAATTATATTTATTGTGATGAATATAATTTTCTTTGCATTGAACGCAATCATTATACCAGTGACTCAAGATTTAGTAGCTAGCCGTTCTAATGATACTAATAGTAGTATTGTAATGGGATTTTACAACGCGATAAAATCATTGGGTGGAATTATAGGTGCCTTGATGGCTGGTTTCTTTTATACATTTAATCCTCGCTTACCATTTATTTTTGGTTTTGTTGCTTTCCTTTTAGCAACTGTTTTATCATACTACTATTATCAGCAAAATAAATTGCACAAAAGTTAAAACATTGTTATAAATGTTTTGATTTTTTTTATTTAACAAGAGTAGAATAAAATTATAGGAAATAGTAAAGCTAATGAATCATGATGAGGCTACGTTTTTTAGTATAATTAGTATTATGGTAATAAATAAGATTAAAAATAAATAAATCTGGTTAGCTTAATACTTGCACAACCAGATTTAGCAGAAATTCATTATTTCAAAGAAGTGTGTTAGTATGTAGAAGTAAATAACTAAAACTAACTATATTATTTTTGATGTTTTGTTGAAACTAAAATATTTTTTATTAATACTTCATTATCTTTAGTTTTTTCAAACATATTTAATAATGAATCAGTTGCTTGTTCGATCGTAGTTTGATCTAAAGATTTTCGAATTATTTGCATTGCTTCATATTCATCTTTGCTCAATAATAAATCTTCTCGACGAGTACCGGATTTTTGTACGTCAATCGCGGGAAAAATTCTCTTTTCTTGTAATTTACGGCTTAGTACTAGTTCCATATTTCCAGTACCTTTAAATTCTTCATAAACCATATCATCCATCCGACTTCCTGTTTCTATTAAAGCAGTAGCTAAGATAGTTAGACTACCACCTTCACGTGTATTTCTTGCAGCTCCAAATAAGCGTTTAGGAAAATAAAATGATGCAGGATCTAGACCACCTGATAAGGTCCTTCCTGAAGGGGTAACAGTTAAATTATTTGCTCTAGTTAATCGTGTTAAGCTGTCTAACAAGATCATTGTATCATATCCTTGTTCTGTTAAGCGTTTAGCTCGTTCAAGGGTAGTTTGTGCAACTTTGATATGACTTTCTGATTTTTCATCAAAAGTAGAGTAGATAACTTCAACATTATCAGCATCCAATGCTTCTTTAATATCGGTTACTTCTTCAGGTCGTTCATCAATAAGTAAGATAAATATCTTGATGTTTGGATAATTTTTTGATACAGATAAAGCAATATCTTTTAGTAATGTCGTTTTTCCAGCTTTTGGTGGTGCAACAATAATTCCTCGTTGACCTTTTCCAATTGGAGAAATTAAGTCAATTAGACGCATTGATAATTGTTCATTATCTTTACCTAAATATACTCTTTCATTAGGATAAATCGGTGTTAAAAATTCAAAAGCAATTCTTTTTTTTGCTTGATCTGGATTTTGTCCGTTAACTAAATCAACTCGCATAAGTGCATTATATCGTTCACCATTTTTAGAATTACGTGCATGACCAACTATTTCATCGCCATTTTTTAAATTAAAGCGTCTTATCTGTGATTGGGAAATGTAAATATCACGACTTTCTTGAGTATAATTTTTAGGTCTTAAAAATCCATAGCCATCAACCATTATTTCAAGAATTCCAGATGCTAATTCACCCAATTCGTCTTCTTCTTTGGTATTTACCTTATTTTTATCATTTTTTATACTTTCCATAGTATCTCCTTCTTATTGTTTTATTACAATTAATATTCATTATAATTTAGCTTGCTAGTATTATACAATAAAATTTATTAATATTCGTGATTGTCTTTTTCATTATTTGCAAATATCATTCTAAACTAATTAATATCGTGGTATGATTCTATCAATGAAAGATTGGGGGATTATCATGGATATTATGGTAGTTATTAACCAAATGATTCAATTATTTTTAATTATTGGACTTGGTTATTTTATGCAAAAAAAGAAAATATTAAATGATGAATTAAATACGAAACTAAATTTTATTGTTATTTCAATTACTACACCAGCACTTATTTTTTCATCTGTTTGTACAACATCGATTAGTGAAAAGAGTATGGTCATTTATACTTTAGCAATTGCTACAGCAGTGTATGTGGCCTTACCGGTCATCAGTTTTGTTTTAGTTAAATTAATGCGAATTCCAATGCACCAAAAAGGATTATACATGTTTATGACAATTTTTTCTAATACTGGATTTATGGGATATCCAATTATGAAAGCCTTGTTTGGTAATGACGCAGTTTTTTATACTGCTTTATTTAATATCCTTTTTAATTTAGAAGTATTTACTTTAGGCGTTATTTTAATTAATTATGGGAATGATGTAAAAATGAAATTAAATCCTAAAAATTTACTTTCACCCGGAGTAGTTGCTTCAATTATTGCAATATTTATTTATTTTTTAGAAATTCCAATTCCTGATGTAATTGCTAATTCATGTGGTATGGTTGGGGACATGACAACACCATTAGCAATGATGATCATTGGGGCAACCTTAGCTAATATTAAAGTTAAAGAGTTGTTCACAGAATTAAGATTATACTACTTTACGATTGTTAAACAAGTTATTTTACCAATTGCTGTTTTTCCAATCATTGCATATTTTATCAAAGATCCATTGATTCAAGGAATTACTTTGGTTAATTTGGCAATGCCGGTCGCTAATAGTGCAGTTCTTTTTGCTAAAGAATATGGTGGAGATGTTGAATTAGCAGCAAAAAGTATCTTTATTACTACTCTGGTCAGTGTCTTTACAATTCCGTTAATAGTTTCATTATTGCTTGTTTAGTATACTTTTATATTATTAAGTAAAGAACCTCGTGAATATAACGAGGTTCTTTACTATTTTGATTACAGAAAATATGTGATTAGGGGATATTAATTTTGGGAGAGGTCAATATCCCCACTTAGATTATATCAAACCAAAATAGTGTTATCAAATAAAAAAAGACCAAAATGGTCTAAAAATTAAATTTTTACTTATGAATAAAGTTATTTTTTGAAATATATTATAATTATTTGAAAAAAATAACATTTAATGTCACAAATAACAAGTTAGGGCTTTCATTCCCAAACAAGGCCAAAGTATTGTTTAAATAAATGTGTTATGAGATAGTAAATATGTACTTGATAGGCCATCAAAGTAAAGCAGAAAAAGTAGAAAGAGAGATAAACAAAAATGAAAAAATATAGTGTTTGTATTGTTGGAGGAGGAAGTACCTTTACATTAGGTTTTTTAAAATCATTCTGTCGTATGAAAGAACAGTTCCCATTAAAAAAATTAGTTTTATTTGATATTGATGCAGAGCGCCAAGAACCAATTGGTGAATTTGGAAAAATTTTATTTAAAGAACAATTTCCTGAATTAGATTTCTCATATACAACTGATATTAAAGAAGCATATGAAGGAATGGATTTTGTGTTTATGCAAATGCGTGCAGGGGGATTACCAATGCGTGCTAAAGATGAACATATTCCTTTAAGCATGGGATTAATTGGACAAGAAACATGTGGAGCAGGAGGAATGGCTTATGGACTTAGATCATGTGTTGATATGATCAAAGCAGTTCATGATATTCGTAATTATGCACCTGAAGCTTGGATCTTAAATTATTCAAATCCAGCTGCTATTGTAGCTGAAGCATTAAGAAGAGAATTTCCTGATGATAAGAAAATTTTAAATATTTGTGATCAACCAGAAAATGTTGTTCGTTCATGCAGTCGTTTATTAGGTTGTGATTGGGAAAATTTAGATCCTGTATATTTTGGTTTAAATCATTATGGCTGGTTTACTAATATATACGATATTAAAACAGGGGAAGATTTATTACCAAAATTGAGAGAATTAATTAAGAAAAATGGCTTCTTACCACAAGATGCGGAACAAAGAGATCAATCTTGGTTGGATACTTATGGTATGGTTGAAACTTTAATGAATGATTTTCCAGATTTTTTACCAAACACATATGATCAATATTATTTATATCCAGATTATAAAGCAGCACATTTAGATCCTAATTTTACTAGAGCTGACGAAGTAATGGCAGGACGTGAAAAACGAGTTTTTGATGAATGTCGTGAAGTTATAGCTGCGGGTGTTTTAGGTGATAAATTCGATGATATTAGTGATGCCCATGCAGAAATGATGATCAATGTAGCTGAAGCAATCGCATATAATAAAAATACTCGTCATATTTTAATTGTTGAAAACAATGGAGCAATCGCTAATATGCAGGATGATGCTATGGTTGAAGTCGTTTGTGAATTAGGAATTAATGGACCAAGACCAATGCGTGTAGGTAATATTCCACAATTTTATTTAGGATTGTTAGTAAACCAAGTTTCTTGTGAAAAATTAATTGTTGATGCTTATTTTGAAAATTCATATCAAAAAGCATTAATGGCATTTACTTTAAATCGTTTAATCAATGATGGTAAAAAAGCTCGTAAAGTATTAGATGCTTTAATTGAGGCTAATAAAGGAATGTGGCCAGAATTAAAATAAAATAATAAAAGGGGATTAGTATGAAAAAAAATAAAGTAATGGATTTCTTCTCGGCTTTAGGAAGAAGTTTAATGATGCCAATTGCGGCTTTAGCAGCATGTGGAATTATTCTGGGAGTTACTGCAGCTTTACTTAAAACACAAGTAGTAGAGGCAGTGCCATTTCTACAACAGCCAGTTGTATTTTATATCTTAAATACACTAAAAACAGTATCAAATGTTGTTTTTACCTTAATACCAGTATTATTTGCTATTTCTATTTCATTTGGGATGGCTAAAGAAGATAAAGAAGTTGCAGCATTTGCTGGATTTATTGGCTATTATACTTTCTTAGTAAGTGCAAGTTGTATGATCAATTCTGGTTTTATGAATTTTGATTCATTACAAATTTCAACTATTTTAGGCGTAGAAACTTTAGATATGGGAGCAGTAGCTGGTATTTTAACGGGGGTGACCGTAGCGGCTTTGCATAATAAATATCATAAAGTAGTATTCCCAGTAGCAATTGCTTTTTATGGTGGTAAACGTTTTGTTGCAATTGTCGTTATCTTAGCAATGGCGTTATTAGGACAAGTAGCACCATTTATTTGGGCACCTGTATCAGCTGGAATTAATGGTTTGGGTACATTGATTTCTGAATCAGGTTTATTAGGGGTATTCTCATTTGGATTTTTAGAAAGATTATTAATTCCAACAGGATTACATCATGTTTTAAATGGTATTTTTAGAACTACTGCAATCGGTGGGGTATATCAAGGGGTAGAAGGATGTTTAAATATTTTCTTGCAATTCTTTGATAGTGTTGATATTAGTGTAATGCGTGAATATACACAGTTTTTGGGACAAGGAAAAATGTTGTTTATGATCTTTGGATTACCTGCAGCAGCCTATGCTATTTATAAGACAAGTCCAGGTGAAAAAAAGAATAAAGTTAAAGCATTAATGATTGCAGGAGTTGCAGCAAGTATTGTTTCTGGAATTACTGAACCATTAGAATTTGCATTTATGTTTATTGCACCGCCATTATTCTTATTCCATGCGGTTATGGGTGGTATCTCCTTTATGTTAATGTCATTATTACAAGTAGCAGTTGGAAATACTGGTGGCGGTATTATTGATATGTTTATCTGGGGTGTCTTCCAACCAGGATCTAATTGGTATTGGATAATTATTATTGGTCCAATCTATGCAATTATCTATTATAATGTATTTAAATGGTATTTTAACCGCAAACATTTATCAATTGAAGTTGCGGAAGATGATGGAGACAAGGATACTAATGATACTGCGAGTATTAGTGATAAACAACAAGCGCTAGCAACAAAAATAATTGAAGGCTTAGGAGGATTTGATAATATTATTACTGTTAACAATTGTATTTCTCGTTTAAGAGTTGATGTAAAAGATATGTCATTAGTAAATGAAGAAGAACTTAAGAAGACAGGAAGTATGGGAATTGTTAAACCATCAGAAAATCATATTCAAGTAATTTATGGTCCTAAAGTAGAACAAGTAGCTAATTCAGTTAGAGAAGTTTTAAAATACTAATTAAAAAGGCAACGAATTTAATCAGTTGCCTTTTCTAAAGCTAATTTTTGAGCAGTTAGTTCAATAATTATTTGCATAATTGTAAAGATACCTAGCCTTGAATTTATGTCTACGCCATGATAAGTTAGATTTTCATCATTACTACTTAAAACATAATCACAAGAATCTACTAATGAACCTTTAGCGTTAGATGTAAGTAAAATAATTTTACAGTCATGAGTCTTAGCAATTGTAACTACTTCATCATATATCTTTCCAGCATTGTTTGCTGATACAATAAAAATTGTAGCAGGAGCCTTTAAATTATTAAAGACACTTTTTGATAGATGAAGATCATTGATTAAAATACAATTAATATCAATAGATGATAAAATAGTTTGAAAATAATCAGCAGCCACTAAGCTTAAACTCCTACCTACGACATAGATCGGTTGAGGACTACACAATAAATCAACAACTTCTTCAATAATTTCATAATTTAAGTTTTTAAGATTATCAAGAAAACGGGATAAGGGCTTTTCAATTATCATTTGATAATCAATTTCTTGATGCATACTTTGCTTTAATTCATATTTTAGTTCATTAAAACCAGATAAGCCTAGCTTATTACAAAAGCGCATGATTGAAGCATTAGACATATACGTTGCTTTTGCTAACTGTGATAATGTCATTGATACAACTTCCTTACAACTATTTTCAAGATAATATAGTAACTCTTTTTCATTTTCAGACAAATCTAAAGATTTAGCATTTTCAAGTAAAGCAATCATTATTCCTTTTCCTTTCTAACTAAATAAGTTTTAAATATTACATCAATAATATAGAAAATTGCTAATCTTGAAGTATATTCAGTATCAATATTTTCACGATGATTAACAAAAAAACGAAAATTAATATTTGCTAAATCAGCAATAGCATTCTTAGTATATGGACTAATTGCTATAATTGTTGCATGATTTAAATTAAATAATTTAACAATCTTAACCGTAGTGGGATAATTACCACTAGTACTTATAGCAATTAATATATCATCTTCATTGGCATTACTAGCAATATGTGCTGCTAAACGAGATGATTTATACTTGTAGACATTTTGACGACCAATTGAAAATAACAATTTTTCAAGATAGTCGACAGGAATTCGGGAAATACCTTCACCATATAGATGGATTCTTTTATTACTATCAATCAAATCGATGATTTCTTTTAAATAACGCTCTTTGATTAATAATGAAGTGCTCTCAATATCATCATATAGACTAGTAATAGAATCCATTGAAGAAATTGGTTTCTTTAAATTCGCAATTTCTTTATTTTGCTGTTTTAATGCAAACTTAAATTCAGCAAAACCACTAAAATTAAGTTTCTTACAAAAACGAAGAATCGTAGCAGAAGAAAAGGCAACAGCTTTAGCTAATTCTTGAATACTCATGTCAATAACCTCATCAGGATGATCATAAACATAATGAAGAATATATAATTCACTTTGACTTAGATTTTTAATTATTTCATCATCTAGTTGATTTATTAACATAAGTTTCCTCTTTTCTTTCATATAGTAAAATAATTATACAATAAAGGAGTAAAAAAATGGGATTATTTAAAAAAAAAGATAAATATTTAAAAGCCTTCACCAGTGGTAAGATCATTCCAATTACAGAAGTACCAGATGAAGTATTTGCACAAAAAATGATGGGCGATGGAATTGCAATCTACCCTGATAATAATATAATTGTTGCACCATGTGATGGTAAAATCACAGCTATTATGGAAAATACAGAACATGCAGTTGGAATCACATTAGCAAACGGTGTAGAATTATTAATTCATGTTGGTCTAGATACTGTTAATCTAACAGAAAAGATTTTTTCAGTAAAAGTAGCTAAAGAAAGCTATGTACATACAGGTGAAGAATTAATTACTTTTGATAAAGTAAGACTAAAAGAATTAGGGTATCAAGATATTACAATGTTAGTAATTTTAGATACGGGTAATACTAAGAAACTAGAAATACTATCAGAAACGGAGGCAATTATAAATCAAACAAATATCATTAAATATATAGATTAAATATTTTATTGAAAACAATAAAAAATAATAATAAATATAGATAATATCCAAGGGTAATGATATACTATGTACTAGCGAATCCTGTTGGATTTTATTGAAAATAAAATGAAACAACTGAAATGAAAAAATAATATTTGAAGAGGGAGATCATGCTAACTGCATTAATTTATAGCATAGCTCTCTTTTTTATGTTATCAAGATATAAAATTAGGTTGTGATAAAAAAAGTTAGACCAATCTTTAGATAAATTTAATTTTGTAGATAAAATCAGTGTATATTGAAGTTGATAAGTAAAGAAAGATATACAAGTTTGCAGGATTTTGTTATAGTTAGCCAGTGATAGGAGTAGTTTAAATGGAGATAAATATTGCAATTTGTGATGATGACAAAAATTACATAAACGAAATAATTCAGTATTTAAATAATTGTAGTTGGAAAAGAAATAATAGTTTTGTATATCATACTTTTTATTGTGGAGAGGCATTATTAGAAAGTAAGCAATATTTTGATTTTATAATTTTAGATATTGAAATGGATAAAGTTTCAGGTATAGAGGTAAAAGAAATATTTTATAATCGAAATAATCAATCAAGAATTATTTTTCTAACCAACTATGAGGAATATATGAGTGATTCATTTGGGAAGAATGTCTATGGATATATCAGTAAAGATGTTCTTCATAAGATGGATATCCCGCTTAATAAAATATTTAAAGAACTTTTAGAACATCGCTTAATTAAAATAAGCGAAGATATAATTGATTTATATGAAGTATATTATGTAAAAGCCGATGGACCATATATTAATATTCATACAAATGGCAGTTATGAAGTTTATCGCATGACACTTAAAGATTTTGCTAATAAAATACATAATTCAAATTTTATTAGAATTCATAAATCTTATTTAATAAATATGAGGTATATTAACGAAATAAATAATAAGTTTTTAATTTTGGATAATGATGAAAGATTACCGATATCAAAGAGTAACCGTAAAACAGTATTAATTACTTATAGAAAATATTTATTGGAGAATATAATTTATGACTAGCTGGATAATTTTATTAATTAAACAGTATATTGATATAGCTAAATATTTATTAATTGGTGATGCTATATTTGATTTAAATAATGATAAGAAAAAGAGAACTAAAGAAAATATCATATTATCTAGTATAATTTTAGTAATATATATAATATTTTATAGTAAAATAGAGGATATATGGATAGATTTAAATGCACTGATATGTTTAATCTATCTAATTATTATTTATAGAGATAAATTATTTAAAACATTTAAAGTAGTTATAATTACTATTTTAATTACAACAGTATTAGAACAATTTATGAATTTATTTTTCAAATATAACCTTTATGAACCACCAAATATGCAGTTTGTTATATCAAATATTTTAAGATTATTAATTGTGATATGCGGAGTTAAACCAATAAAAATGGCTAAATTAATTTATATTAAGAAATATAATTTATCTGAAATGCCGTGGTATATATTCATGAATGTTATTTTTTGTTTTAGTGCAACTTTATTTCCGCAATTTATAGTTGTAATGTATCACGATATTGTTAGCTCAAGGGTATCAATGTCAATTATAATTGTTGCACACTTGAATATAGTTATTTCATTTATATCAATTATTTTGTTTATTAAGAATAAGAAAGAAAAAGAACAATATTATTTAGATAGTATAATGAAAGATAAAACATTGAAATTACAAGAAGATTATTATAAAAAAATTATTGATAATTATTCTAATATTCGTAAGTTTAAACATGATATTAAAGGACATTTGGCAGTTGTAAATGAATTAATAAATTCTAAAAATTATGATGAAGCAAATATTTATATAGGAAATATGTCGGAAGCAATAACTGGTAAAGATATTTATAACACTAATAATATCTATATCTCTAGTATTTTAAATTCATTTGATCAAACATTTAAAGATAGTCATATTCAATTTGATTTATCTTATTATGTAATTGGTAATATACAGATGGATAGTATGGATGTATGTTCACTATTTTATAATTTAGTATTAAATTCTATTGAAGCAAATTATAAATTAAGTAATAATCGTTTTATTAAGCTATACGTTGCAAATATAAAAAGAAATTTATTAATTAAAATTATTAATCCTGTTGATAAATACTTTGATATAAATATAATCAAAGAAAATAAAACCACAAAAGAAGATAAAGAAAATCATGGCCTTGGATTGATTACTATTAATAATATTATTTTGAAATATAATGGAAGTATTGATTATAGTGTGACTAATCAAAGTTTAGTTATTGATATAACATTATTAAATGTATTAAAAATTTAAAAAATTGTTTAATACATCTAATAAAATACAAAATAATTCATTAAAATACAAGAAACAACAAAAGAAAGATTTTATCGTTATTATTTCCTCGTAAAGGAGGATTTAGCGGTGCAATTATATAGTTTCTTTGAATGGATAATAGAATGGCTATACGGGAAAAAATAATTAAATAATATTTATTTTTCCTAAAGATAACGTCTCTTGTGGGGAGGGAAGTTTATCAAATATTGTCAGGGCACTTTGACAGACACATAATATAATAAAAACTACGGGTTATATTTCCGTAGTTTTTTCTTATTTACTATCAACTATTTTCCTTTATATTCAATAAAATGACCTTTATAGTGGTTTTTTGCTTCATACAGAGCTTTATCAGATTTCTTCATTAATTCTTCGATAGTATTATTTGGACCACTGCTACATACAAAGCCTCCAGATACTTTTATTGATTGATATGAATGATCAGGAAGTTCAATTAATTCTTCTTTAAAATAAGACCATAATTTATTTAATTGATTTATTATAGTATTTTTATCTTGATAATTATAAATAAAGAGACAAAATTCATCACCAGATCGTCGTGCGATTAAACAATTTGATTTAGAAAGCTTATTTAATGCGTAGGTCAAACGTTTCAAATAATGATCACCAAAATCATGACCATAAGTATCATTTATATGTTTAAATGAATCTAAATCAACCATTACAGCTGCATATAAATGATTATAATTATTGTTATTAATGACTAAAGTTACTTCTCTTTTGAATGATGGGTATAGTAATAGTCCAGTTAAATGATCATGATCTTTTTCGTACTGAATTTGTTTTTTCTTTAAAATATCAGAAGAAACATCATTAACAGTTCCATAGAAACCATTTTCATCTTTCACAAGTCGGATTTTTATAAAAGTATCTTTTTCAAGACAATAAACATCACTCTCACTTTCAATTGGATTGCTAATAATTATTTGTAGTTTTTTTAATAGTTGTTTTGGATCAAGATACATTTGATTTGCTTCTTCATCACTTAAATGGAGCAGTTCTTTCAATCTTGCAGTGGCAAAAAGTTGTTTCGTATCATTTTGATATTCAAATGCTGCTAGTGGGATATCGATAATGGAGATAATTTTTGATATTCGATCAGCGGAGTTGACAACACTATTAACCATACTGTTGATTCCAGAGCTTAAATCTATCAATTCTTGATTATCATCAGCTTTTACGACAGTATTTAAATCGCCATTTTTTATTCTATTTAAATCATTGAGGACACTATGAATTCCTTTTAATACTTTTTTGTTTAATATAACATTGATTGACACAACGATAACGATTTCGATTGCAATTAAATAAGCACCAATTAATAATAAATCACTTGAACGATTTTTATATAAAATATCTTTTGGAACAGTTGCTCCAATTAAAATATTATCATATTCTCTAGTTACAAAAAAATTTTCAGTTTTGTTTCCAATATCTTTAAAAGTACCAGATTGACAATCTTTTAAATTATCATAAGTATAGTAACTTGCTTCTTTGTCGTCTAAATCATTAGTGCTGGCAATCAATTCGTTGGTTGTTTTATTGATTGCAAAAAGCTGCTCACCTTCATTTGTGGGAAATCTAGAAAATATATAGGAATATGTATTCCTTTGTTGTGCTTCTAAAAGTCGTGTTGGTTCAAGACCGACTTGTACTAATCCTTTTTTGTCTTTACGAGCCACTCCAACATATTTCATAATTTTACCTTCAGCAGTATTAGGCTGAGCATCTTGAATAACATATTCATCAGGGTCATCGCTTTCTAAAATTGGTAAAAAACCACGCATTTGTTCACCATTATGAAAATCCAAACCAACATATTTAGGAACTGATGAGTAAGCAATTAAACCCTCACTATCACTTACATGTAATTCATCTACATCAAGTAGTGTAGCTAAATTTTGAAGTTCAGTGACACTTTCAATGATATTAGGATTTTTTTCAATAACATAAGCAAATGCTTTTGCTCTAGTTAAATAATCTTCATCAAGACTAGATTTCAAAGATACTAATTCGGTACGATTATTTTCAATTGTTTGAATTACTTGATTAATTTTTAAATTAAATGTTTCTAAAGTTCGGGCTTGTAAAGAATCAGTTGATAAGAAAAAATTTATTAAAAGAACAGAGGCTAATGAAATAGACATGATTATGATAATGTATTTCCTAAATATCTTCTGCATTTAGCCACCCTCTTCCAATTTGTAATGTATATATATTATTATAGCATTGTTACTATGTCTTGATAATAAAAAAGGATACAGATTATTTTGTATCCCGTTCGCAACCAAAAATAATATTTGCACTTTGGCGTGCTTTAGTTAAAACATCCATGACGATTCGTGAATGTTCAAGCATTTTATTACATGTAGTAAAGTCATTATTATCAATACATTCCGCAAAAACTTTAAATTCGCTATACATTCGATGATAGTTACCAGTTGGTAGAATCTCACTATCTCGGCCATTTCTTAAAATTTGCACATCAGTTAGAACACTGGTAGGACCATCAATTTTTACACAACCTTGGTCACCTTGAATTGTAGAAATGATTGGAGCACCACAATCTTTAGCACCAATACAGATTGCTTTAAATGTTGGATATTCCAAGATAGCAACTCCTGAAGTATCAATTCCTTTTTCAATATTAGCAAAATATTCTACTTTATTAGGGGCACCAAATAAACCAACAACAAAATGAATATTATATACATTTAAGTCCATTAAAGCCCCACCAGATTTATTGACATCAAATGCTGGTAATATTTCACCACGTTTAAAAGCGTTATAACGTGAAGAATATTGGGAATAATTAGATGAAATAATACTGATTTTCCCAATCTCAGATATTTTTTCTTTTATTTCTTTAAAAGTTGGAAGATACTGGTTTGTAATTGCTTCAAATAAAAGACAATTTTGTTGTTTAGCTAAAGCAATTAATTCATCTAATTCATTGACATTTGAAGTAAATGGTTTTTCACAAATAACATGTTTATTATGCAATAAGGCTTTTTTTGTATATTCGTAATGGAGATGATTTGGTAAAGCTACATAAATAGTATCTATTTCATCATCATTTAACAATTCATCATAATCATAGTATGCTTTTTTTATATGATGTTTATTTATAAGTGTTTCAATTTTTTCTTGAGATTCTTTTCTCCCTAATATTGCCGTTAGTTCTATTTCATCAATAATATCAATGAATGTTAATAAATCGTAGACGATCATTCCGCTACCGATAATTCCAAGTTTCATGTTGAATTCCTCCCTGCTTACCACCATTATAGCATTGATTAGGTATATTAATTAATAATAATTTATGATAAAATACAAAAGATAAAGGAAGGTGATATTTTGAACGAAGATATTATTGTTGCAATTGCAACAAGTCGCTTAGAAGCTGCAATTTCAATGATTAGAGTAAGTGGTCCAGATTGTATTGCCTTTGTTCAAAAATTCTTTACAGGCAAAATAATAGAAAAACCTAGTCATACGATCAATTATGGATATATCATTGACGATGGAAAAAGAATTGATGAAGTGTTAGTTAATATTTATCGAGGTACAAGAACATTTACAGGTGAAGAAATGGTGGAAATAAATTGTCATGGTGGTGTTTATATTACTTCACGAGTATTAGAAGTGTGTATCAAAAATGGTGCTAGAATGGCTGAGCGTGGTGAGTTTAGTAAAAGAGCATTTCTTAATGGTCGAATTGATTTATCACAGGCTGAGGCAATTAGTGATATTATTACTGCTAAAAATAGTTATGCAACAGATTTAGCGTTAAAAGGAATTAGTGGTAGTATTAGCGGTTTTATTGAAGATTTGAAAGAAGATTTAATTCAAATAATCACTCAGATCGAAGTTAATATTGATTATCCTGAATATGATGATGTTGAGGAATTGACTGCTTCTTCGTTATTACCACGAAGTGCCAATCTATTGACTAAAATGAATAAGATTCTTGATGATTCTAAAAATATTAAATTAGTTAAAGAGGGAATTAAAACAGTTATTATTGGACGTCCTAATGTTGGTAAGAGTAGTTTATTGAATGCTCTGCTTCGAGAGGATAAAGCAATTGTAACAAATATTGCAGGAACAACCCGGGATATTGTTGAAGGAAGTATTAGCATTGATGGAGTAGTTCTCAATATGATTGATACTGCAGGAATCCGAGAAACTGATGATATCATTGAAAGTATGGGGGTTGAAAAGTCTAAAGAACTGATTCACCAAGCGGACCTTGTTTTATTGGTAATTGATGGTTCGCAGTCATTAAGTAGTGAAGATATGCAGTTATTAGAACTAACAGAAGATGCTACTAGAATTATCGTGCTTAATAAAGCCGATCAAGGAACAAAAGTAGATTTAGATGGTATTGTTATTAGTGCTAAAGATAATCAAATTAGCACTTTGACAGAAGAAATCAAAAAAATGTTTGAGTTAGGTAAGATTATTGATAATAATGATCATATTCTGACAAATGCACGTCAAACAATGTTATTACAACGTGCTAGTCAGGCTTTAAAGCAAGCTGTTGAAGCTATGGAAATGATGATACCAACGGATTTGATTGTTACTGATTTATATGAATGTTGGAATAATTTAAAAGAAATATTAGGAGAGAAAGCGAAAGAAGATTTATTAGATGAATTATTTAAACGCTTTTGTATAGGTAAATAAAATGGACAAAAATAGAATTTTATCGGCTAGATTTCTAGGCTTTTCAAAGTATTTAGGGATTGTGGCAGCTATATCGTTTGTAGTATTTCTAATAATTAATGCTTTTAATACAGGTAATGATATATTATTTTGGATTAGCTATGTTTTATTGATGTTATCAATAATTGGAGCTATTCAATGTATCTGTCTATATTTTATTGGTAAATATTATGGTTCAAAATCTAAGTAGGTGGTTAAATGGATAAAACTTATGAACGAATAAATAGTTTATTTGAACATGGATTAATTGATAGCGGAATAAGTATTTTGATATCAGTTGTTATAGTTTTGGTTATTAATAAAATAATCAATAAAATTATAAAAAAGAAGATAAATGATCCGTTGAAATTAGTTTTTCCAATGCGTATTAAAAAAATCGTTTTAGTAACAATTGTTTTAGCAATTATTATGAGTGAAATTACGGCGATGCAGTCAATCATTAAGGCTCTGCTGGCCAGTGGAGGAATCTTAGCAGTTGTAGTTGGGTTAGCATCACAAGAAGCTGCAAGTAATATGATCAATGGTTTTATGATCATGACTTATAAGCCTTATAAAATTGGTGATTTTGTCAATGTTAGAGAATATAATGTTATTGGAACTGTAATTGATATTTCAATGCGCCACAGTGTCATTGAAACATTAGAAAGAACACAGGTAATTATACCTAATACGATAATGAATAAAGCAATTATTGAAAATGTATCTAATGTTAAGACTCAAAAAGCCAACTATTTATATCTTGAGGTTTCTTACGAAAGTGATATTCAAAAAGCAATTGAAATTATTCAAGAAGAAGGAAGTAAACATTCATTATGTTTAGATGGCAGAACTAAAGCACAAAAGAAAAAACATGAACCAATGGTTAAAGTTCATTGTGTCGAATTTAATGATAGTGGAATTCAATTACGAGCAACATTATTCTCTAAGGATAGTGGTGCTGGTTTTCAATTATTATCAGATTTGCGTTTGATTATTAAGAAACGTTTTGATGAAAACGGGATTGATATTCCATATCCGCATCGAGTTGTAATTAATGAAACTAGAGAAAAAAATGATGAACAAACAAAATAGGTGGTTAGATTTAGCTCAAGAGTTACAATTTTTAGCTCAAGGTGGATTAGCATATACAAAAGATAAATTTGATCAAGAAAGATTTGAGCGAATTCGTCAAATATCTGCAGAAATGGTCGCTTTACAAAGTGATTTACCGATTGCAACAGTTACTTCATTATTTTGTAATGAAACAGGGTTTCAAACACCAAAATTAGATTCTCGTGGTGCTGTTTTTAAAGGTGATAAGATTTTGCTGGTGCAGGAATCTGATGGACGCTGGTCAATTCCCGGTGGTTGGGTAGATGCTTTAGCAAGTGTTAAGGAAAATACAATTAGGGAATTACAAGAAGAAGCCGGGATTGAGGCTCAGATAGTTAAAGTAATTGCAATTCTAGATCGTAATATTCATAATACGCCTCGCTATGCGTATGGAATTACTAAGATTTTCATAGAATGTTCTTATCTTGGTGGTGCATTTAAACCAAATATCGAAACACTTGATAGTGGTTATTTTAGCCTAGATGAACTTCCTGAATTGGCTGAGGAGAAAGTAACTTTAGAACAGATAAAAATGTGCTTCAAAGCACATTTTGATGATAATTGGCAATGTTTATGCGATTAATAGACAATTACTGGGTTGATTTATTCAACCCTTTTATTTTATTGATTATTTGATAAAATATAGATACGATCAAATAGTTAAAGGAGGTCTACGAAATATGATTATAGAACACTTATTAGATGATAATAACCTTACCAATACTGAAAAAAGTATTGCTCAATTTCTTTTAAACAAAGATCAAAAAATTAATAATCTTACAAGCAGTGAGTTGGGAAAACAGAGTTATACTTCACAAGCGGCAGTAACCCGTCTTTATAAGAAATTAGGGTTCAATAATTTTCGTGAATTTTTATCTACATTGATCTTAGAAAGAAATGATTATCTTAAATATAATGATCTCCCAACTGAGCATCCTGAACAGTATTTTACATCTTTAGAAGATACTGAAAAAGTAATTGCCTCTTTATATGAAAAAGCGATGATTCAGACAAATCGATTACTAGATAAAAATGTTGTTAATCGTGTTTGTAATCGGATATTGAGTGCTTCGTTTATCGATATTTATGGAATTGGTCTTTCAGATACGATTGCTAAAGAAATGTGTTTTAAATTACAATCATTAGGGCTTCCTTGTTCATATCAAAATGGTATTAATATTAAATATATTGATAATATGCAGCAGCATCAAAGTAACGTCTCGATCCTTATCACTACGACCGGCGATAATAACTTAATTAAAGAAATTGCTAAAATCTTAAAAAATAGGAATGTATATACGGTCGGGATATTAGGTAAAAAGGGTAAGGATCTAATTCAGCTGTGCCACGATTATCTATTATTTGATACTAGTTTATTTGAAGATATTGATAGCTTATGTGCTACTTTTAGTGCTGAATACGTAATCAATATTTTATATGCAACATTGCTCTATCGTCTTGAATTATCTAATTATATGCACTATTTAAAATAGCTGTCAGTTGATTATTTTTCTAATGCGTTTAAAGCTTGATTAAGAACCTTTTCACCATCCATCATACCGTAAATACGCATATCAATAAGCTCAACTGGAACAGTATTGTTTACTTCTTTTTTAATATTATTAAGTAAATATCTGATTTGTGGACCAACAAGAATTACATCAGCAGGTTCTTGGGCAAATTCATTTGGTAATTCTTTTTCACTTGTTGACCAGATTTTGCAATCAATTTCTTTTGTTTTAGCAACTTCTCGCATCCGGTTTACTAATAAACTTGTAGACATTCCTGCACAACATACTAATAAAATCTTTTTCATAATTTTCTCCTTAATTTTTATTTAATTTAGGTACAAATAATTGTTTGACCTAGGAAAATATATTCTTGAATATCGTCAATTTTAATTAACCGAGGAATATATTCTTGTGGTAATACTGTTTTTAACTCATTTTCTAAATCTTCAATATTAGGTAAAAGACTACAAAAGATAACGATTGCCTCAGGCCCAATTACACTAATAATCGATAAAGAAATATATTTAACAATTTTAATAATATCTTCTGGTGTTTTATATACATTAGCACCTTTCTCTAATAGATTTACGGGGAGGTATTTCATTTCACCTGCCACGTTATGCTTGCCATTGATTAATTTATTATCAATGATGATACCAGCACCAGCTTTAGTACTCATTGGCTGAAAAAGTAACACAATTGATGAGTATTGATTTTGAGTAGCATGATAGCCAATTGCTGCGGTATTAACATCGTTTGTAATAATAAATTTTTGTGAATATTTGCTTGTAAACAATTTTTTATAATTCATATCATCAAAACCATTAATACTGGCAGTTGTAGCAAATCCATTATTAACAATTCCTGGTGTTGAAAAACCAATAACCTCAATACCTGGATAATTTAATAAAACAGTATCGATAACATCATAGATGTCTTGAATTGTAATTCGTTGTTTAATTGTTTCATTGTTTACAATAATATCACTTTGACTTTGATAAAGTCGATATGCAATATGAATCCGATTACGATTTCTAAAAAGAGAAATACATAGAATTTTACGATGAAAGGTGATGGTTTTATTTCTAATCGAAAGCAATTGAACTTGACCATTTTTGTTACGTTTTTTAATTAGTTCTTGGTCAACTAGATTAAGAATTTCTTTTACATCATATTTAGCAAATACTTGTGCAGGAATATTAAGTAAATATTTATCTTTAAAAATCTTTTTAACTTTTGCATACATAAAAGAAACTTGAGGTGCTAGTAGGATTACATCATATTGTTCACCTTTTTTGAATAATTCGTTGTAGCCAGTTGCTGCAATTTCATAATCAAGAGCAAATAACTGAATTGCTTCATCAATCTTATAAGCAAAATAAGTTGTTGTAAGACCACCACTGCAGCATAATAAGATTTTTATTTTTGGTTTCTTGATCAATGTTTTTAAACATTCAACCATTTCATAAAATAGATTAATTGCATGATTTATGTTATTCATTTGAAAGTGTAAAAAGAAACAAGATTCTTGATCTATTTTACTAATAACATTTAATTCAATAATATTGAATTTATAAAAAATAACATTAGCTACACCATACTTTGTCTCCAAGATAATTTTATTTTGATCTTTTGATGAAAGCATAATTTGACAATTATCGATCTGTTGAAATAAAATCCACTTTTTATATATCGATGTATATACATCTTTTAGGAAATCTTCCATTTTCACCTCCCCTTTCAGTAATAACTGATAACTAATTAAATAATAATCAAAATTATTGGCTAATAAAATGAAGATTAGTGTTTTAGGCTAGTTTATTTAAAAGTTACAACTTGATAAATAAAAAAGTGATTAATCTAGTCGCTTTAGTTGAAATATTTTTAAAATTTGATTGACTATAAGGTAATCTTATAGTTTAAGATGGAGAAAGACTGGAGGAATGAGGATGAAAAATTATATTTTTAAAGATTTCTTAAAATATACATCGTTAAATGTTTTAGGAATGATTGGTTTATCATGCTATATTCTGGCAGATACTTTTTTTATTGCAAATGGTGTTGGTGAAATTGGATTATCAGCTCTAAATTTAGCTTTACCAATGTACTGTTTAATAAATGGCTTAGGACTAATGATTGGAATCGGTGGGGGAACACGGTATTCTTTGTTAAAGGTAAATAGTAATAGAACCTCACAAAATATAATTTTCAGTAATGCTCTTTATTTTATGCTTATTCTAGCCATTATTTTTGTTGTTTTGGGACTAAGTGCGTCGACATCATTAGCAAATCTTTTAGGGGCTAATCAAGATACAACTATCTATACTGCAACTTATTTAAAAACAATTATGTTTTTTGCACCAATGTTTATGTTGAATAATTTATTGATTGGCTTTGTTCGTAATGATGATAATCCGAGATTAGCAATGATGGGAATGTTAATTGGTAGTTTAACTAATGTTGTTTTGGATTATATATTTATTTTCCCTTTTGGTTTAGGAATGTTTGGGGCTGCTTTAGCAACAGGGGTAGCACCGGTTATTTCAATTTCAATTATGTCTCCATATGTAATCAAGAAAGCTAATTTTAAATTTCTTAAAACAAAATTATGTCTTAACCATTGTAAAGATATTTTTTTATTAGGATTATCAGCTTTAATAGGAGAATTAGCTACTGGAATAGTAATGTTGTTATTTAATTTTACTTTGTTGAAGTATAGCGGGAATATAGGTGTTGCAGCCTACGGAATTATTGCTAATATCGCTTTTGTTATTGTATCGATGTTTACAGGGGTTGCTCAGGGAATTCAACCAATTATTAGTAAAAATCTTAGTTTTAAAGAATATCGAAATGTAAATTTAGCTTATCATTATGGTCTTTGGACA
Organism: Thomasclavelia ramosa DSM 1402; assembly: GCF_014131695.1. NCBI lineage: Bacteria > Bacillati > Bacillota > Erysipelotrichia > Erysipelotrichales > Coprobacillaceae > Thomasclavelia > Thomasclavelia ramosa. Next base: position 3,222,092 of record NZ_CP036346.1, on the reverse strand, counting down.
GTTATTATATTTGCAGTTATTGTTTATCTTAGCAGTTATTTTGCTGCTGCTCAGATCGTAGCTTTGTTTAATTCAAGTAGCAATCCGGAATTGCTGGATTTGGCAGTTAGAGGAATTCATATTTATTTTGGGGGCTTTATTTTTGCAGGAGTAAATATGATTAGTGCCACTTTCTTTAGTGCAAGCGATAAACCACGTCAAGCTTTTATAATTTCATCATTACGAGGTTTTATTTTAATTGCACCAGTAATATTTATTTTATCAACTATTTTTAAAGTAGATGGAGTTTGGCTAACTTATGTGGTAACAGAATTGATTACTTCTATAATTACTATTATTTTAAAAAGAAAATCCGATTTTAGTCTTCACTAGAATCGGATTCTTTTTCTTCTGATTTTTTAATTGTTAATTTGATTTTTGTTACACGATTACCTTTTACACCAGTAATTTTAAATGTAAGATTTTCATAAGTTACACTACGTTCTTGATTATCATCAGGAATTTCTCCTAATAAATGAAGAACAAAACCACTGATTGTATCATGATTAACATTATCTAATTTTAAATCTAATTCATCATCAAGATCGTCAATTAGATAATTTCCATCAACGATAAAATTATAGTCATCTATTTTTTGTAGTTTAGGTTCATCGTCATGATCATACTCATCTTCGATATCTCCCATGATTTCTTCGATTAGATCTTCAACTGTGACGATCCCTGAAAACCCACCATATTCATCTACAAGAATTGCAATATGTTGGCGATCTTCTTGTAGTTCTTTAAATAAATCATCAATATTTTTAGTCTCTAAGACAAAGTATGGTTTTCGTAATAGCTTACGAATATCAACATTGTCAAAACCAACTTGTCTAGCTTCAATAGCAAAATCCTTCATATTTAAAATCCCAATGATATTATCAATTGAATCATCATAAACAGGAATTCGAGTATACTGCATTGACATCATTTGATCAATGTTCTCACTTAATGGGTCATTAATATCAATACAATAAACATCAGTTCTTGGGGTCATGACGTTTAAAGCTAAACTATCATCAAATTCAAAAATATTGGTAATCATGTCAGTTTCAATTTCATTGAAAACTCCTGTCTCTTGTCCACTTTCAACCATTGAACGAATTTCTTCCCGTGACAAAGATTCTTCAACATTTTCATCATCCATTCCAAATAATCTTAAGACAAACTTAGTTGACCAAGATAAAATTTTAATAAATGGTCCAGCAATTTTACTGATGATCAAAATAGGCTTAGCACAGAACATTGAATACCATTCCGCTTTTTGTAAAGCGATTCTTTTTGGAACTAATTCCCCAAAGATTAAAGTAATAAAAGAAATTAAAATAGTAATCAAGACAACTGCGATTGTATCAGCGTAAGGAATTGACCAAACTTTTAAAAGATTAGCTAAACTAACAGAAATACCCGTAGCAGCACTAGCTGAGTTAAAGAAACCTGCTAAAGTAATCGCTACTTGGATCGTTGATAAGAAGTTAGTTGGCTGATCTAATAGTTTTTCTACTAACTTAGCTTTCTTATTTCCTTCCTCGCTTAAACGACGAATCTTGTTTTTGTTTACCGAAACAATTGCCATTTCGCTAGCCGCAAAATATGCATTGATTAAGGTAAGAACAACGATTAAAATTAATTGCAATGTGATTGAAGACTCGGGGCCTGCATCCATAAATTAAAACACTCCTTTTTTATGTAATTAAATTTTATGAGAATTATTCTATCAAATTCATGATTGAATGTAAATATTTATAGCCAATGAAGATTGTTAAGATTTGATTAAATGTCCTGCCAATATTATACTGAGTATATAAAATAATGCAGGTAATTTAATATAAAGAGGTAATTTAATGAAGAATTTCGATTATAAGGGAAGTTATATTAATAAAACAAATCATCATATTTATATTGCTCCTACTGAAGAATTAAAAGATATTATTGCTCATTATACAATTACTTTTCCTAGTGAAGTTCCCGCCTCATCAAAATTATTTCATATTATTCCTGATGCTAGTGGCTGTTTTATTTTTCAGGGACGCTCTCGAAGAGATTTTTGGGGTCCAATGAGTGAAATCGTGGTTTTAGAAAATGATTTGCAAAAAGCCCCAGCTCGTTTCTTTGTAGAATTTAGACCAGGAGGATTGTATCAAATTAGTGGTTTACATCAAAAAAAACTTGTAAATCAGCGTCAGCAATTGAGATATTTAGATGTGCAGCTTGATGAAGAGTTAGCATTACTTTATCAATCATGTAAAGATTATGAACAGTTGATCAAAGCTTTTAATAAATATTTTACGGGAAAAAGAAAAGTTAATTTATTACCAGCTCGTTTGATTAGAGCTAAAGAAATTATTGATCAGGATCACGGAAATGTTAGTTTAGAAAAGGTAGCTAGTGATTGTCACCTTTCTTCACGACAATTATTACGTGATTTTCATAATTACATAGGCTTGAGTGGTAAGGAATATGCTAAGGTAGTAAGATTTAATTATTTATTAAAGCAAATAGAAGAAGATGATTTTTTATCTTTAGCATTGCAAGGGGGCTATTTTGATCAGGCTCATTTTAACAAAGTGTTTAAGCAGATTACAAAAACAACTCCTAAGAAATATTTATCGAACTTGGCGGATTTTTACAATGAAATATATAAGTTCTAAGTTATAATTTGCTTAGGATGGTGATGAAAATGATTGAATCGAGATGTGGAATTATATGTAGTGAATGTGAGTTTAAAAGCAAGATTGGGTGTGCTGGATGTATTAATATCGAACATCCTTTTTGGGGTGAAATTTGTCCGGTTAAATCGTGCGTAGAAACAAAAGAATTAAATCATTGTGGTGAATGTGAAGATTTTCCATGCAAATTGGCTAAATCGTATGCTTATGACGAAAAACAAGGGGATCAGGGAAAACGTTTAGAACAATGCAGATGTTGGGGTAAAATCAAATGAAATTAGAAGCAACTGTCTTAGCAGTCAAAAATCTCGAAGTTTCTAAACAGTTCTATATGCAATTGTTTGATCAAAAAATAATTTTAGATCATGGTTTAAATATTACTTTTGATGGTGGTTTTGCTTTACAAAAAGATTTTGCCTGGCTCGTTGATGTCCCTAGTGATTGGGTTTGTGATAAAGCTTGTAATATGGAATTATATTTTGAAGTTGATGATTTTGATAAATTTATAAAAAAGTTGGAGACATATCCAAATATTAAATATGTTCACCCAATCAAAAAATATAATTGGCAACAGCGGGTAGTACGAATCTTTGATCCCGATAATCATATGATTGAAATTGGTGAAGCAATGGATGTAGTAATTACAAATCTATTATTGGCTAAAAAAGATATAGATGAAGTAAGTAGAATTACACAATATCCTATTGACTATGTAAGGAATATTTTCAATAAGTTGTAGGTTGACTACAACTTTTTTTATAGATCAAGGATTCTAGTGAGGTAAACAGTCCGTCGATAGTAAAATTATAACTTTTATGTTAGGATTAGGACGTAGAAGGGAAGTAATTTTATGGATAATAAAGAAATTGGGATACGAATTTTATCAGCTCGTAAAAATCTTGGGTATACTCAAAAACAATTAGGAAATTTAATCAATGTAAGTGATAAAGCTGTATCAAAATGGGAACGTGGAATCGGGTGTCCCGATATCTCATTATTATTACCGTTAAGTGAGGCTTTAAAGATGAGTATTGATGAATTGATTGGTGGTACTGTAGTTGATAAAAGTGAGAAAAAGACAGTTCAAAATCTAATCAATTATACAAAGATAAAAGCAATTGAAAACAAGGAGAGAATCATTAAGATCAGTTATCTTTTTATCACAATCGTAATGATGATTGGAATCTTTGTACCATGTTTATGTAATTATTACCTAAATCATAGTTTCACGTGGTCAATAATAAGTAGTGCAGCAATTATTTATGCTTGGATAATTTTAACAGTTTTAGTTCAAGCTAAAGAAAATGTTGTTATTAAAGCTATTATTGTAGCCAGTATAGGGGTAATTCCACTGCTTTATGTAGTTTCAGTTCAGGTGTATTCATTAGACTGGTTTTTACATGAAGCTTTGGTTATTGCTTTGTTTACTAATTTGTATGTATATATAGTCATATGGATATGGGTAAAAACAACGCTGAATATTTGGTATAAGATTGGTTTATGTATCTATTTATTAAATATTACTAATATTCCTGCCAACTACATATCTGGTGTCAATTTATTTTCGATGATTATGAATTTAGCTTTAAATATGATTGTCGGAACAATTATTATTATGGTTGGCTATACGAGAAAGCATAATTAAGATGTTTATAAATCAAAAATTGAAAAAAATTATCAAAAACAATAAAAAACTTGATTCAATTAATTTATTTGAATAAAGAAGGACCCCTGTAAAAGACCAAAGTATCAATAATTATTAGGAAAATATTGATCATGATTAGTACTCTAATAATGATACTTAATAGAACAATTGGTTTTAGTCTTGCTATTATGGGAATAATTCAAATTTTTGTAGCAATGATGCTATGAAAACAAAGGTAGACTATTTCTAACTGGAAATAGTTTTTTATTTACAAAATCTTATTTTAAAATTTACAAAATAGAAATAGTTAGAAATTGACGGCTATGATAAATTTACTTAGTACACTACGTACAAATATGTAATTAGGGGAAAAGTATATGAAAAAAGTAAATAATCGAATTATTAAAGGGGTCCTGTGTTTAGTAACATTATCGACAATGTTGATTGGTCAAAATAACATTTTGACTAAAGGTTATGCCCAAGATACTTATAGTGAGGTTGCAGGTGAAAGCCATACTGGTTCATTTAGTGTGGATAGTTTAACACTTCAGCCAGGGGCAACAACAACATCAATCAATCTAAATTGGTATGCACCAGCAGGAACGACGGTAGCAAAAATTCAGTTTGGTGATCAAACTTATGATGTAACAGCCAAACCATTGACTTCGCCAACCGAAATAAAAAGTGATAAATATACTGATACTGGAAAATTAGTATGTAAAACGACAATCAGTAATTTAAAACCAGATACTAAGTATACTTATTATATTTCAAATGATGGGGGAACAACTTGGTCAAAGGAATATAATTATACAACTCCATCAAGCAATGAATTTACTTTTGGTTTTACAAGCGATCCACAAATAAAGGAAAACAAGGAAATTAATTCTGAAGGTTGGAACCCAAGTGATGAAACAAATCAAACCGGTTGGGCAACTATGATGGAAACTTTAGAAAAACAAGGTGTTGACTTAGTAGTGTCAGCAGGGGATCAAGTTGAAGATCAAAACTGGGGAAAATCAAGCGAGTATGAGGCTTTTTTTGCACCAGAAGAAATGGCATCAATTCCATATGCTCCAGCTGTTGGAAATCATGATAGACACTATATGTTCGCAGATCATTTTAATTTACCAAATCAAATGGAATCATTAACTGAAGTTAAAACAACGTTTAGAGGACAAAATAGTGGAACTAGTCAAAGTCACGGAAATTATATTCAGGCTACTGAAAATGAAATTAAAAATAATGCAGCTTCTAATGGGGTGACACCAAATAGTGATGGTCAATATGATTTTAGTGAACGCCGTGATATGGAAACTCAAGGAAACTATTACTATTTATATAATAATGTTTTATTTGTCACTTTAAATACTAGTGCTTATCCTGGGGGAAATGACGAAGAAAATGCAAACAATCCTAATGTTTCAAGTGCCTCTAGAGATAATTCAGAGGCAGAAGCAATCGTCAATAATTTTGCTCAAACATTAAAGAGTGCAACTAGTGAATACCAAAATCAATATCAATGGATTATAGTCACTCATCATAAATCTACTCAAACAGTTGCTAAACATGCAGCAGATAGTGATATTGAAAACTATGTTGATGCAGGATTTGAAAAACTTATGGATGAGTATAATGTGGATTTTGTCTTAGGCGGACATGATCATGTTTATTCACGTAGCTATGTTTTAAAAGATGGGCAAAGAAATAGTGAAAGATTAGATACACTTAATAATCCTCAAGGAACAATTTATATTACGGGGAACTGTTGTTCAGATATGCAATATTATACACCGTTTGAAACATTAGATAAAAATAATAATGCTGATTATCCAATCTTAGCTAATGGTAAAAGTGGCTCTGCGGCTTACCTAGAAGGAGATTCATTACCAGTTGGAAATCAAGAATGGAATCAAGAGTATAGTCCTAGTTATGCAGTATTTAATGTTGAAAATAATCGAATATCGGTAAAGGTTTATAATCTTGCTGGTGATCAAACTAATCCTGATAGTAAAGAAATCGATGCGTTTACTGTTACTAAAAATAGTGACGGTGGTGAAAAAACAACTGGTTATGAAAACAATTCAGCATTATTAGCGCTAGAACAGTCAGCTCGTTATGATTCAGGAACAACTAACAGTGATGGGGGAGTAACTGAAATAGTTGATTATAACACAGTGACAGGATGGGCTTATGCTGTTAATGGACAATCTGGAAATTTAACAGCAATTGCCCTAAAAAATATCGAAAATAAGGATAAAATAGACTTATTGGACGGTAATGACATTGATATTAGTTCGTTAGTACAAAGTGCTGATTTTACATATGGTGATATGACATCAGTAGCAGTTAGTCATGATGGAACCTCATTGGCTGTTGCGATTCAAGGTAAGGAGACTAATGCTAATGGTAGAGTAGCTTTATTTGATTGTAATCAAGATGGAACAATAACTTTAAAGCAATTGTTCGAAGTAGGTGTTCAACCAGATATGGTTGTCTTTACTAATGATGATGGACAAATTTTAACAGCTAACGAAGGAGAACCTCGGGACGGGTATACTGGAGCGGTTGATCCAAAAGGTAGTATAAGCGTTATTAATACCAAAACAAACAAAGCAAAAACTGTTGACTTCACAGCTTTTGATAGTCAACGAGATGCATTAATAGAAAAAGGAATTGTTTTGAAAAAAGGTGTTTTGCCATCAACAGATTTAGAACCAGAATATATTGCAGTTAGTGATTCTAAAGCATATATTACATTACAAGAAGCTAATGCGATTGCTAAATTAGATTTAAATAGTCTTGAAATAGAAGATATTTATTCAGTAGGATTTGAAGATTATAGTAAAATTGCAATTGATATTGATAAAAAAGATGAAAAATATAATGCACAAACATATGATTCTTTAAAAGGAATTCGGATGCCTGATGCTATTTCTGTTTACACGGTTGATGGAATCGATTATTTAATAACTGCTAATGAAGGAGATAGTCGTGACTGGAATGGTTATTCAAATGAAATAGAGGTAAATTTTGGTAAAGGAAAAACTTCACCAACTGGTAAAATAACGGCTGATAACAGTGGTTTAACTGGTAAGGTCACGTTCTTCGATACTAGTGATTATGATGGTCTTAATAATGAAAATGATTATTTATTTGGGGGAAGATCATCAACAATTTTTAAAGCTGATGAGCAGTCATTACAAGAAATTTATACAACAGGAAATGATTTTGAAGTCAAAACTGCAGCATATTTGCCAAATAATTTTAACTGTTCTAATGATGATGCTACAATAGATGATCGTTCTGGTAAAAAAGGTCCTGAAGCAGAAGCTGTGACAATTGGTCAAATCGAAGATAAAACATTTGCTTTTATTGGATTAGAGAGAATTGGCGGTATAATGGTTTATGACATTACGAATCCAGAAAAAACAGAATTTGTTAATTATATTAATTCTCGTGATTTTAGCACAGATATTGGTGGTGATGATTCACCTGAAGGAATTCATTTTATTGCAGGTAATGATAGTATTACAGGGAAACCACAATTAGTTGTTGCTTATGAAGTATCTGGGACAGTGGGAGTTTACGATCTGACTTTGCAAAAAAATAGTGATCAATCAGGCGATGATAAAACTGATAATCCATCACAAGAACCAACGGTTGAAGAAACAAATAATAGTTCTAACACAAATACAAATAACAAAAATCATTCTGTAAATACGGGTGATGCCAGCAACATTGCGATTACAATAATTTCTTTAATTAGTACAATTGTTCTAATAACGATTTTAATGAAAAAGGATAAAGTTTTAGCAGAGGATTAATCTATAATAAAATTAATATTATAAAAAAGAATTGGTTTTGAAATCCAATTCTTTTTTGTCGTTGTAAAAAGCCACTGAGAAAATAAAGGAGTTGGCTACATATTTAAATAAATCATCAATAATACATTATTCTACTAAAAAAGCATATGTTCATTAATAAATGTTAATTAGAAAGAATTTAATTTGTTCTTTATTTATGTCTTTTTAATATTTTAAAACAACTCTTTAATCCTATATTAATTATTAGCATGCTAGACTTTTAATAGCTAGAGGAGGATAAAATAATGGTTTAACTTATTTCAATATTTAATATTAAAAAGAAAGGAATAAACGATAAAATGAAGAAAATATTAGCTTTTTTATTAATAGCTTTATTAATTAGTGGCTGTGAGAGTAATAGTGGGAATAAGAGTATTGATGAAGGTGATGTATTTGTAGTTGGAATGGAGTGTAATTATCTACCGTTTAACTGGCAGACAAATACACAAAGTGATACCGCAGTTGAATTAGAAGGCAGTGGTTACGCTGATGGCTATGATGTTTATATCGCAAAGGAAATAGCAGAAAGTCTTGATAAAAAACTGGTTATAAAAAAATTAGCATGGAATGGTTTGCAACCTGCACTTGAATCAGGCGAAATAGATGCCATTATTGCAGGAATGACAGCTGATGAAGAGCGTGAAAAAGGAATAGATTTTACAACACCATATTATCAATCTGAAATGGTTATGATCGTACGGGGTGATGATGCTAGTAAAAATTATACTGATATTCAACAATTTTCTGGTAAAACGATCGTAGGACAGATGTCAACAAGTTATGATACAGTAATTGATCAAATTAATGGAGTTGATCATGCTACACCTAAACAATCTTATCCTGAAATGCTGGTTGCTTTACAAAGTGGTGAAGTCGATGGAATTACTGCGGAATTACCTGTGGCCCAAGGAATTTTAGAAACAAATCAAGATCTAGCGATTGTTAGATTTGAACAAAATAAAGGGTTTAAAGTAGATACCGCAGTTTCAATAGGTTTAAAAGAGGGTAGTCGAAACAGTACTTTATTTAAAAAAGTACAAAAATGCATTGATAATATTTCATCAGAAAAAAGAAATGAAATGATGGGTAAATATAGTAGTAGTCAGCCTAAAGGAGAATAATCATGTTTGATTTTGATAAATCATTTACGATTTTTTTAGATAACTTTGATTTATTTTGGTATGGAACGAAAATAACAATTATTTTGGCATTAGTTGGAACAATAGCGGGTTTAATAATTGGACTGCTATTTGGAGCGATTCGTGCAACAACGATAGATATTAAAGATAAAAAGATTATTGTACTAATAAAAAAAGCATTAAAAATAATTTCAGAAATTTATATTTGGTTTTTTAGAGGAACTCCAATGCTGGTTCAAGCTATGTTTTTTTATCATGGATTGCGACCTTTTTTTCAATGGAATGCACTTACTGCCGGAATTATGATCATTTCTATTAATACTGGAGCATACATGGCAGAAATAGTTCGTTCAGGAATTCAATCTGTTGATCGTGGGCAAAGTGAAGGAGCGTTATCATTAGGAATGACAAGGGTTCAAACTATGAAGTATATTATATTACCGCAAGCAATTAGAAATTCATTTCCCGCAATTGGGAATCAATTCATTATTAATATTAAAGATAGTTCAATGCTAAATGTGATTGGGGTTGTAGAATTATTTTTCCAATCTAGCAGTATTGCTGGATCAACAATGTCATATTCAGCGACCTTCTTAATAACATGCCTGGTTTATTTGTGCTTAACCTCAATTGCGACAATTTTATTAAATATAATTGAAAAAAGAATAAATAATCCAATATTAAGATAAAGTGAGGAAATTATTTATGAGTGATAATATTATTACTATTAAACATTTAAAAAAACATTATCAAGCCCTGCCGGTACTTCTAGATATTAATTTAGAGGTTAATCGAGGCGATGTAATTAGTATCATTGGAGCAAGTGGTAGTGGTAAATCAACTTTTTTAAGATGTCTTAATTTATTAGAGATTCCTGATCATGGTGAGATATTGTATTGTAATAAAAATATTTTAAAAGAAGAACTTAATCTTAATAAATATCGTAGTGATGTTGGAATGATTTTTCAAAGCTTTAATTTATTTAATAATCTTACAGTTTTAGAAAATTGTGTTATAGGGCAAATGAAAGTACTAAATCGCAATCGTGAAGAAGCTGAAGAAAAAGCTTTATTATATCTACAAAAAGTTGGTATGGCTGAGTTTGCGAAAAAGAGCAGTACACAACTTTCTGGGGGCCAAAAACAGCGGGTTGCAATTGCAAGAGCTTTATGTATGGAACCACAGGTACTTTTATTTGATGAACCAACAAGTGCACTAGATCCTCAGATGGTAGGAGATATCTTAAAAATCATTAAACATTTAGCGTTAAAAGGTATGACTATGATTATTGTGACTCATGAAATGCAGTTTGCGCGTGATGTTTCGAATAAAGTTATATTTATGCATAATGGAATTATTGAAGAAGCAGGAACACCAGAGCAAATATTTGAGCATCCTCGAAGTATGGGAATGATTCAATTTTTATCACGGCAATATTAGAGAACTTAATTAGTTCTCTTTTTAATAGATATTAATACTATCTTAATATCTTTAATATTTAACTTAACGCTACATTAATTTTATTCATGCTAAACTCATCGTGTAAAAGGAGGACACTTATGAATGTAATCGTAGGAGTGATTGGGGTAATCGGTGTTGCAATATTAGGTTACCTTACAGTGATATTAATTAAGGGGGATAAACAGTAATGGATATTTTTGTCAAATATCTAGGATATCTAATCGTTCTTGTTGTTTTAGCAGTACCGTTAGGTTTTTACATTAATAAAGTCATGAACGGTAAAAAAGTTTTTTTATCAAGAATTTTAGAACCATGTGAAAATTTCATTTATCGAGTTTTACATGTAAAAAAAGATGAAGAGATGTCTTGGAAGAAGTATTTAGTAAGTGTATTAATATTTAGTGGATTTGGATTAGTATTTGTCTTTTTATTACAAATGCTGCAAGGAGTTTTGCCGGGTAATCCTGCAAAGGTTGAAGGAACAACATGGGACCTTGCGTTAAATACAGCAATAAGTTTTGTTACTAACACTAACTGGCAAGCTTATAGTGGTGAAAGTGGATTAAGTTATTTAACACAATCGTTAGGTTTAACGGTTCAAAACTTTGTTTCTGCAGGAACAGGACTAGCAGTTTTATATGCATTGATTAGAGGCTTTACAAGAATTAAGGCTAAAGGCTTAGGAAATTTTTGGGTTGATTTAACAAGATCTGTAATCTATGTCTTAATGCCGCTATCAGTTGTCTTATCAATTATTTTAGTGAGTCAAGGTGTAACTCAAAGTATTGATGAGTATCAAACTGTTAAATTGGCCGAACCAATTGTTTTAGAAGATGGTACTGAAATTACAGAACAGACAGTACCTTTAGGACCTGCGGCCAGTCAGATTGCAATCAAGCAATTAGGTACTAATGGTGGTGGTTTCTATGGCGTTAACTCAGCCCATCCATTGGAAAATCCAACTGGATTAAGTAATTTAGTAGAAGTTGTATCAATATTATTGATTCCTGCGGCTCTTTGTTTTTCATTTGGCAAGGGAATTAAAGATAGTCGTCAAGGTATTGCTATCTTTGTCGCAATGGGAATTATGCTGGTAGCAGCACTTGGAAGTATTGCTGTTAGTGAGCAGATGGCAACTCCACAATTAGAACAAAATGGAATTGTCGATATTAGTAACCATGACCAAGCTGGCGGAAATATGGAAGGTAAAGAATCGCGTTTTGGAATTGTTGGATCATCAACTTGGGCCGCTTTTACAACAGCAGCATCAAATGGTTCAGTCAATTCAATGCATGATAGTTATACACCATTAGGCGGAATGGTAACAATGTTATTAATGCAGTTAGGTGAAGTAATTTTTGGTGGTGTTGGCTGTGGTTTATATGGAATGTTAGGATTTGTTATTTTAGCTGTATTTATGGCTGGATTAATGGTTGGACGAACCCCAGAATATTTAGGTAAGAAGATTGAGCCTTATGAGATGAAATGGGCCGTAGTTGTTTGTTTAGCAACACCTGTAGCTATTCTTGTAGGTAGTGGGATTGCTTCCCTAGTTCCTCAAGTTGCGGATAGTTTAAATAACAGCGGTGCACACGGTTTTTCAGAATTGTTATATGCTTATTCTTCAGCAGGTGGTAATAATGGTTCAGCTTTTGCTGGTTTTGCAGCGAATACACCATTTATTAACGTAACACTTGGATTGGTTATGTTATTTGTTAGATTTATTCCAATTTTAGGTATTTTGGCTATTGCTGGCAGCATGGTACAAAAGAAAAAAGTGGCTGTTACTGCGGGTACATTATCAACTTGTTCACCACTATTTGTCTTTTTATTAGTATTCGTAGTGTTATTAGTTGGAGCACTAAGTTTCTTTCCGGCTTTAGCTCTAGGACCAATTGCAGAATTTTTTGGAATGTTTTAATCGGGGGATAAATATATGAAAACAGAAACAAAGAGTGCTTTAATGGATAAACAAATGGTCATTCGTGCTATTAAAGATTCTTTTTATAAATTAGCGCCTAAGACGCAAGCAAAGAATCCCGTAATGTTATTAGTATATATTTCAGCTATTTTAACGACGGCTTTGTTTGTTATTTCGTTATTTGGGATTAAAGATGCAAATTCTGGATTTACTCTAGGAATAGCAGTAATTTTATGGTTTACAGTGCTGTTTGCTAATTTTGCAGAAGCGATTGCTGAAGGACGCGGAAAAGCGCAGGCAGATTCATTGCGAGCAGCTAAGAAAGATGTTGAAGCTTATAAGATTCCAAGCATTGATCAAAAAGATATAGTTGAAATTGTATCATCAGCAACGCTAACAAAAGGTGATATCGTACTTGTTAAAGCAGGACAACAAATTCCTGGTGATGGTGAAGTTATTGATGGTGTAGCTTCAGTTGATGAAAGTGCAATAACTGGAGAGTCAGCACCGGTTATCCGTGAAAGCGGTGGTGATCGAAGTGCAGTAACCGGTGGGACTACAGTTTTATCAGATTGGATCGTTGTTCAAATTTCAAGTGAACCTGGAGAAAGTTTCTTAGATAAGATGATTTCCATGGTTGAAGGTGCCAACCGAAAAAAAACACCAAACGAAATGGCCTTACAAATTTTCCTTGTAGCCCTTTCAATTATCTTTGTTTTAGTAACTATGGCACTTTACGCATATTCAGCTTTTGGAGCTAAACAAGCAGGGATGGATAATCCTTCTTCGGTGACAGTATTAGTAGCTTTACTAGTATGTTTAGCACCAACAACAATCGGAGCACTGTTATCAGCAATTGGGATAGCTGGAATGTCTCGATTAAATCAAGCTAATGTACTCGCCATGAGTGGTCGGGCAATTGAAGCAGCCGGTGATGTTGATACCTTATTACTTGATAAAACAGGAACAATCACACTGGGTAATCGTCAAGCTAGTGCATTTATTCCCGTAGATGGGGTAACGAGCGAAGAGTTGGCTGATGCTGCTCAATTGGCTTCATTAGCTGACGAAACTCCTGAAGGACGTAGTATTGTTGTTCTTGCAAAAGAACAATTTAATCTTCGGGGACGAAGTATTAATCAAATGCATATGGAATTTGTACCATTCAGTGCAAAAACGAGAATGAGTGGTGTTAATTATCAAGGTAATGAAATTCGTAAAGGTGCAGCTGATACAATTAAAAAATATGTAACAGAAAACGGACATATATATAGTGATGAGTGTGAAAAGGTAGTTACTGAGATTGCTAATCTTGGAGGAACACCATTAGTTGTAACTAAAAATAAAAAGGTTTTAGGAGTAATTCATCTTAAAGATATTATTAAACAAGGGGTTAAAGAAAAGTTTGCTGATCTTCGTAAAATGGGAATTAAAACGGTTATGATAACCGGTGATAATCCTTTAACAGCAGCTGCAATTGCAGCTGAAGCTGGAGTTGATGATTTTTTAGCTGAAGCTACGCCAGAAGGCAAATTAGAAATGATTCGAGAACTTCAAGCTAAAGGTCACCTCGTTGCAATGACTGGTGATGGAACTAATGATGCTCCAGCTTTGGCTCAAGCAGATGTTGCAGTAGCAATGAATACAGGTACTCAGGCAGCTAAAGAAGCTGGAAATATGGTTGACTTAGATTCTTCACCAACTAAATTGATTGATATTGTTCGTATTGGGAAACAATTATTAATGACAAGAGGAAGTTTAACAACTTTTTCAATTGCTAACGACGTAGCTAAATACTTTGCAATTATTCCTGTACTATTCATTACTTTATATCCGGGATTAGATGCTTTGAATATTATGGGATTACACAGTAAGGATAGTGCGATTTTCTCAGCAATCATCTATAATGCATTAATTATTATTGCGTTGATTCCATTAGCTTTAAAAGGAGTAAAATATCGTGAAGTGTCAGCTGGTAAGTTATTATCAAGAAATTTATTAGTATATGGATTAGGTGGAATTATTGCTCCCTTTATTTGTATTAAAATTATTGATGTAATTATTGTTGCTTTGCATATTGTATCGTAGGAGGAGAAGTTTAATGAAACATCTTAAAACAAGCGTTCTACCCGCTTTAAAAATATTTCTGATCTTTACAGTTGTTTGTGGAGTTATTTATACTGCTGCTATTACTGGTTTTGCTCAAATTGTTTTTCCTGACAAAGCAAATGGAAGCATTATTGAAGTAGATGGAAAAAAATATGGTAGTGAATTATTAGGTCAACAATTTATCGATGATACTCATATGTGGGGTAGAATCATGATAATTGATGGTGAAACTTTCACAAATAAAGATGGTGAAAAGACAATGTATGGTCTAGCATCTAACAGTTCTCCTGCTAGTGAAGATTATGAAAAGGTTATTGCTGAAAGGGTTGCAATGATTGAGGCTGCAAATCCGGAGCAGAAAGGTAAACAAATACCTGTTGATCTAGTAACTGTATCTGGTTCTGGACTTGATCCACATATTTCTCTAGCAGCTGCGGAATATCAGATTCCACGTTTAGTAAGAACAACAGGAAAGAGTGAAGCTGAAATTAGAAAGATTATTGATAAATATACTGATCATGGATTTCTTGGTTATTTTGGAGAAACAACAGTAAATGTCCTTAAAGTCAATTTGGCTCTTGATGGCATTTTGAAATAAAAATAAGTGTCTGTCATTATGATAGGCACTTATTTTAACAAAGCAATCTTAATACTTTTTTAATATCCTAGGCGCTATAATAAAAATAACAGTAAAGGAGGAAGTGTAATGGATGAACGAAGACCAGATCCCGAAGAATTGTTAAAACAGATTAAACAAGAAGAGATTGCTAAACAGCGCGGTAAATTAAAAATATTTTTTGGCTACGCAGCGGGTGTTGGAAAGACTTATGCCATGTTGGAAGCAGCTCATGTTGCTTATCATGCCGGTGTCGATGTAGTAGCAGGCTATGTTGAGCCGCATCAGCGTCCGGAAACATCAAAATTATTGGACGGATTAGAGGTCTTACCTCCTTTAAAAGTTACTCATAACGGAATCATGCTCAATGAGTTTGATTTGGATGGTGCATTAAAACGAAATCCCGATTTAATATTGGTTGATGAACTGGCTCATACAAATGATGAGCAGTGTCGGCATTTAAAACGATATCAGGATATTAATGAATTACTAGATCATGGCATCGACGTTTATACAACGATAAATGTTCAACATATTGAGAGTTTAAACGATATTATTGCTTCAATTACTGCAGTTGTGGTCAAAGAGCGAATCCCCGATTATATTTTTGATAATGCCGATCAGGTAGAACTAGTTGATATAGAGCCTGAAGATTTAATTAAGCGTTTAGAGGCTGGGAAAATATATCAGAAAAATCAGGTTCAACGAGCATTAGGAAACTTTTTTATGCTTGATAACTTGATTGCTTTAAGAGAGATTGCACTCCGTCGTACAGCTGATCGTGTTAATAAAAAATTTGAGCAAATTAAACCTAAAAACGGCGAACATCATTATACCAATGAACATATTCTAATTTGTTTATCACCAGCTCCTTCAAATCAAAAAGTTATTAGAACAGCCGCTCGAATGGCTAATGCTTTCTTTGGTGAATTTACAGCAGTTTTTGTAGAGACGCCTAATTTTGAAAAAATGCCGACTAAAGTTAAACAGGCATTAAGAGCCAATACTAAATTGGCTTCTCAATTAGGGGCTAATATAGTAAATTTGTATGGTGATAATGTTCCTGAACAAATTAGTGAATATGCAAGGTTTGCTGGAGTATCAAAAATCGTATTAGGAAGAACTAATACTAAACGACGTTTTTCGCACAATAGTTTTGCAGATCAATTAATCGCTTTAACACCAACGATCGATATTTATATCATCCCAGATAAAATTAGAAACAATTATAAGCATACGTCTTTAAAACCGCGACAATTTTTTTCTTTATCAATTAAAGATACCATCCTTTCAATTGTAATTATTCTTATTGTTACATTATTAGGAATTTGGTTTAGAGATTTAGGATTTGGTGAAGCTAATATTATTATGGTGCATATTCTAGGTGTTTTAGCAACTTCATTATTAACGGAAAATCTAATTTATACTCTTTTGTCGTCTTTAGTAAGTGTGCTATCTTTTAATTTCTTTTTTACTATTCCGATGCACTCATTTACAGCATATGATAAAGGTTATCCAATAACTTTTGTAATCATGTTTTTAACAGCTTTTATCACAGGTACTCTAACTAAACGAGTAAAAGAACAAGCTCGTCTATCAGCAATAAAAGCTTTTCGAACAGAAGTTCTATTAAAATCGAGTCAAAAATTGCAACGGGCTAAAACAAAAAAAGAAATAATTGATGAGATTTCTAAACAATTATTTAAACTTCTAGATAAGACAATTATTTTTTATCCTGTTGAAAATCATGAACTAAGTGAACCACTCGTATTTAAAAGTAATGAACAGGAAGATGAAAAAATTTATTTGAATAAAGATGAGGAAGCGGTAGCTTCTTGGGTTTTTAATAATAATAAACATGCTGGTGCTTCAACAACGACGTTACCCGGAGCAAAATGTCTATACTTAGCTGTTCGTTGTGAAGATAGTGTTTTGGGAGTAATTGGAATCTATTTAGATAAGACAGCGATCGATGATTTTGAAAACAATTTATTAATGGCTATTTTAAATGAAGGAGCGATGGCTTTAGAAAAAGAAGCTTCAAATAGTAAAAAACGTGAAGTTGAAATTAAAGCGAATCAAGAAGAACTACGTGCAAATTTACTACGCTCTATTTCTCATGATTTGCGTACACCATTGACTAGCATTTCTGGCAATGCGGGAGTTTTATTAGATAGTGCAGATAAACTATCTAATGAACGTAAAATAGAAATATATAGTGATATTTACGAAGACTCAATGTGGTTGATTGATTTAGTAGAGAATTTACTTTCAATAACAAGGATTGAAAATGGGAATATTCAAATAAATAAGGAAGCACAATTAATTAATGAAATTGTTTTAGAAGCGATGCATCATATTAGTAAAGATAGTGCAGATCACATTATTCAATTGGACTTATCAGATGAGTTCATTTTTGTAAAAATAGATGCCCGACTGATTATGCAGGTTATTATTAATATTGTAAATAATGCAATAAAATATACACCGTTAGGTTCAACTATAAAAATTACAACTAAGAAGCTTAATCAGGTATTATCACTAGAAATCAGTGATGATGGAGAAGGCGTTCCTGATGATCAAAAAGAAAAACTTTTTGAAATGTTTTATACTCGTAATAACTTAAACGGAGATAGTCGTCGTGGGTTAGGATTGGGTCTGGCTTTATGTAAATCAATCGTTGAAGCTCATGACGGAAAAATTAAAGTAATCGATAATTATCCCCGAGGATCAATTTTTGTAATTAATTTGCCATTAGAGGAGGTAGATATACATGGATAAACCATTAATTTTAGTCGTAGAAGATGATCGTGCTGTACGAAGTTTGGTAACAACAACATTAGATACACATGATTATAAATATATTACAGCCCAAAATGGCCAACAGGCACTGTTGGAAATTGTTTCTCGTCGTCCTAATATTATTTTACTAGATCTTGGTTTACCCGATATGGATGGAATTGAGATTATTAAAAAAGTGCGGAGCTGGTCAATTGTGCCAATCATTGTTATTAGTGCTCGGAGCGAAGATAAGAGTAAAATAGAAGCTTTGGATACTGGAGCTGATGATTATTTGACAAAACCTTTTAGTATAGATGAGTTATTAGCACGGCTTCGGGCAACGATGCGAAGATTAAAATATCTTGAACATCAAGAAATTGAAGATGTTGTTTTTACTAATGGGGATTTAAAAGTTAATTTTGATTCTGGCTGTGCCTATTTAAATGATCAAGAATTACACTTAACCCCTATCGAGTATAAGTTATTGTGTTTATTAGCAAAAAATATTGATAAAGTTTTGACTCATAATTATATTTTAAAAGAAGTATGGGGTGATGTAATTCAAAGTGATGTCCCATCTTTACGAGTTTTTATGGCAACTCTACGAAAGAAAATAGAATCAGATACAACTAATCCTAAATATATTCAAACTCATGTAGGGGTTGGTTATCGAATGTTGAGAGTAGAAAGAGAGAAAGAGTAAATCACTTTCTCTTGAATCATTGAGTAGCAGGCTAGGAGGTTAATATGAAGAATAAGGATAATTATGTTAACTTAACTAAAATCATTGTTATATGGATATTAGCAACAATTTCATCATTAATATTAGATTATTTTAAAATAAGGGTTGAAAACATTCTTTTAATTTATGTTGTTGGAGTACTGATAAGTATTATTGAAACAAGTAATATTGCCTGGGGAATAATTTCAGCAATAATTTATATTATGACTTTCAATTATCTTTATACCGATCCTCGATATACTTTTTTGATTAATGATCCTAATTATTTAATATCTGTTTTTATTTTTATTATTGTTGCAATAATTGTTTCTACATTAACAAATCGACTAAAAAAACAGCGTGAGATTGCTTTGTATCAAGAAGAAGTGACATCTAAAATAAATCAAATTAGTAGTGGCTTTTTAAATCTATCGGGTTATGAGGAAATAAGGACTTATTGCCAGGACAGTTTATATAATTTAACGAAAATAAAAAATGAAGTATTTCTATATCAAAATAAAGAGTTTCAAGATTTAATGGCATGGTGGTGTTATTGTCATGGTGAACCATGTGGAAAGGATCAAAAGAAATTCACATATTTAAAGGAAGTATATTTACCAATCAAAAAGGATAATTATACGTATGGTACGATCAAATTTGATTGTAATCAAAGAACTATTACTGATGAAGATCTTATTTATATAAAAACAATAATTGCGGAGTTGATTTTAGTATTACAAAGAGATCTTTTAAGCCATGAAAAAGAAGAAGCTAGATTACAAGTGGAGCGAGAAAAATTAAAAAGTACTTTATTAAGAAGTATTTCTCATGATCTTAGAACACCATTAACTAGTATTGCTGGTGGGGCTAATTTTTTAGTAAATAATTTGGATATAGTTGAGTCTGATACTAGTCTAAATATTATTCAAGATATTAGTAAAGAAGCAATGCGTTTAAATGGGATGGTTGAAAACCTATTAAACATGACAAGGATTCAAGAAGGAAATTTTAAAATAAATAAAAAACTAGAAGTAGTTGACGATATTATATCTACAGCAGTTTCAGCAATTACTAATCGTAAAGAAAATCATGAATTAGTTGTTAAAGAAACCAAAGATATTATTTTGTTTCCCTGTGATGCTCAATTAATTGTTCAAGTACTCGTTAATTTATTAGATAATGCTTTTAAACATACTCCTGACGCTAGTAAAGTGATGTTAAAAGCATTTGTTCGAAATAATAATATTATTTTTCAAGTAATTGATAATGGTAAAGGAATTGAAATAAAGCAGCTCAATCATATCTTTGACGATTTCTTTACAACCAGTCTAGATAATGGTGATCATAAACGTGGAATTGGGCTAGGTCTAGCAATATGCAAAGCAATTGTTGAAGCGCATAAGGGTGAAATCAAGGCCTTTAATAACGATTTAGGTGGGGCAACATTTGAATTAAGCCTACCGTTGGAGGAAGAGAACAATGAATAATACAACAATTCTAATTGTTGAAGATGACAAAACAATTCAAAACTTTCTAAAAGTAACTTTAAAAACTCAAAATTATAACTATATTATTGCCGAAACTGGACTAAGCGGTTTATCACTTTTCTATGCCAATCGACCAGATTTAGTTTTACTTGATTTAGGTTTGCCGGATATTGAAGGAATTGAGGTGCTTAAACAAATACGTCAAAATTCAAGTATACCAATTATCGTCGTTTCAGCTCGTTCATCAGAAACTGAAAAAGTTATGGCACTTGATTATGGTAGTGATGACTACGTGACTAAACCTTTTAATGCCGCAGAACTATTAGCACGAATTAGAGCAGCACTACGGCATTGCTTAAAAGAAAAAGTTAGCGAACCAATATTTGAATTAGATTATTTGAAAGTTGATTTTGAACGACGACACGTATGGGTCAAAGATCAAGAAATTCATTTAACACCAATTGAATATAAGATGTTAGTCTTATTGATTACTAATCGTGGAAAAGTATTAACCCATCATTTTATTCAAGAAAATGTCTGGGGATATGAAACTACAGATGATTACCAATCATTACGAGTATTTATGGCTAATATTCGTCGTAAAATTGAAATTGATAGTTCCTCACCACATTTCATTATTACTGAAGTTGGGGTAGGATATCGGTTTGTTGAATAATATTAATATAATCTTTATATTTAGGGCTAAGATTATAAATAGAAAATTTATTCCTTTCCATGCTACGATATCAGTGTAGAAAGGGAGTGATTATATATGTTGAAAACAGCATATATTTATCCTCATAATACCCCAAGTATTGTAAATAGAGGAAAGATTATAAACTATACAAAATATTTTATTACTGATGTATTTTGTGTTTTCAAATTGGCTTTATTAATGCTATTGACTGGTGCATTAATGGTTGGCGGATTATTCCTTGTTGTAGGAATGCCATACTTTGTTGTATCATTATTTATTTAATCAATTTAGATAAAAAGACATAGGGTAAAAACTCTATGTTTTTTAATAAGTATTTGGTAACTATCAGTGTTATTAACAAATTTAGATTTATATTTTAATGTTTTTAGGAATAGTTTTAATTCGTTTAAAATAACTAAATTATTTTTATTAAATGGAATCGTACTAGTAATAGGCAATCCAAAAGATAATGTTTGTCTTGCAATGGTGTTATCTGCTAAACTATGATCAATTATGAAATTAAATAGCTGTTCAACAATAATAATTATCATAGTTTTTTTCAGTAATTATGATAGAAGCTAGATATAAAACAAGATTAATATTTTTATCAATTAATTTATTAATATATTGATCTAAGTAAAAATTTTTTATTTTGTTAGACAAGCCTTGTTTTGAAGAAATGAAGACTACTTTATTTGTATTATCTTTGATTATTAAAATGATGATTGCCATTAAAAATATTTCCGCAAGCAAATGGTTTTCTTGATACAAATACTGGTTCTAATTATCGCTTGGATTTATTAACAGCATTAGCTAATTTTTTACTGGGTTCTCACTTTGGTGATTTATTAAAAAATTAATATAATTTTAATAACTAAATAGACTAATAATTATTGTAAAAGCAAGAGTGATAAGTTTAGCTCTATAGCTAATATCGATTCTTTTCATTTCATGCTCCGATCTTTATTGATAAGCTCCGATTAGTAAAAGAATAGTGATATTGGTGTCTTTTAATAATCTCAATACAGTCATTAAGGGTTTTTAGATCATCATCAAGATAATTAAAATTATTATTTGAAAAAGTTATTTTATGATGATTTAATTCAATAATTAGTTCGTCGTTTTGATTACTATGGCGCAGAGAAAAATTATATAACCTTGTAACCAAATCAATTATCTGTTCACGATTACCTTTGATAATCATCATTTGTGGTTTATAGGATAACTTTATCTTTTTAAAATTCAACACATTAGCACTGTTGTGTACTAATTGGGTGATTAGTTGTGAAATATCTATTTCTTCTATATTTTCTGGAATCGAATCAAAACTCGAAGCTTTAGAATCAGGAGAAACTGGAATTTGTTTTTTTTCAGCAAAGATTATTCCTACTCCAAGATAGATCATCCCTAAAAGGATGAGCGCTAATAAATAGTTATAATAGTGTGTTGCTAAATAATCAAAAAAGGTATACTCTTCAAATAAACCATCAAATTGATACCAGACTAAATAGCCTTTTTCATTAAAATCATTAATTCCATATAGCTCATTAAAGTCAGTATGCTGGCTATATTTTCCTGATAATTCTTGAATACAAATACTTGATGTAATTGTACTTGTTGTTTCTAGAATCTGCTTTTGATTAGAATCAATATT
This sequence comes from Thomasclavelia ramosa DSM 1402, assembly GCF_014131695.1. Lineage (NCBI taxonomy): Bacteria > Bacillati > Bacillota > Erysipelotrichia > Erysipelotrichales > Coprobacillaceae > Thomasclavelia > Thomasclavelia ramosa. Next base: position 3,199,287 of record NZ_CP036346.1, on the reverse strand, counting down.
TTGATAATAACCGTTTTGATCAAGATTTTGATAATTTTTTTTAAAACATTTTTCTAAATTTTCATAAGATTGCAGGGTATAATTGTAAGCATAGTCGCTATCATATTCATAAATAGTAATTAAAGGGCAGTCTAGACTGACAAGCTGGCAAGTAATTGTTGAAGAATTTGCTTGCCCTAAAATAACTTGTTCATCAAAGGCTAAATATGATAGTTTTGAAACTTCAATAAAATCATTGTTGTTTTGATCATAATTTAATGTAACATTAATTGTTTCAATATTATTTTCTGATACTTGAGAAAGTAGATATTGGCTTAAAATTTTTAATTGATCATAATTTAGCTGCTTTAATGAGATAACTGATTCTTTATTATTACTATTTATAGTCATTGACCAAGTTTCACTGGCTGGTAAATAGGGATTAAGCTCTTCATCATAAACAATATAGGTATTTGTAAGAATACGCTCGAATTGTGCATTAACGGCATCTTCAACATGATATGAAGAAATTTTTAAATCATCATTAATACTATCAGCAACAATTTTAACAGGTGAATCGTCTTTATAGATCTGTTTAGCCTTTTGATAATCTTGGTATGTAAAAAAGCTTATTATGATAGCGATACTAAAAGTTATAAGAATCATTATTTTAGCAAGTTTATTAAAGTGGATTCGTTTCATCGGTTGCTCCTTTAATTATTTGTTTAAATAATAAATTATTGTGGTCAAAAGTATACTCATAATTATGAATTTTAATAATTTCTAAACAGTCATTTAATGCAGTTAAGTTTTCAGTAGTATAAGTAAAATTATCATTAGTGAAGGATAGTCCGTTTTCGATAAAAATAATCGATAAATTATCATTACTAGCACTATATCTAATCGCAAAATTATATAAAGTAGTTATAAGTTTTGTTATTTGTTTACGATTCCCTTTAATAATAGTTGTCTGAGGCTGATATGATAAAATCAATTTTTTAAATTGTAATAAGTTTGAGCTATTATCAATAAGTTCAGTAATAATCGGTTCAATGTCAACATCTTCAACATTCTTTGGTGTAACTGCGGGAACTGGATTAAGAACAATTGTTTCATATTGTGGTAAAGTGATGATATTTCGTTTTAAGATTAAAATAAAGAGAATACTAGTTATGCCAATAAGAAGATATATATAGTAATAGTCAGTAAAATAATTAAAAATAGTATATTTTTGATAATAATCGTCTACTTGATTCCAGACTAGATAGCCAAGACGATCATCAGGATAATCAAATTCTTTAGCTGAAAATGAGTCATGATGACTATATTCGCGTGACAGTTTTTGGATACAGTAACTAAAATTATATGCATTTTCTTCTGCTTCGTTATTTATTTTAAACGGATCATCATCAGGGGTCGATAGTTTATAGTAACCGTCATCTTGAGTTTTTGTATAATTTTGCTTAAAGAAATTTTCTAAATAGTTATATATTTTAATGTTTGAATTATAATAATAACCATTCCAGTCTTCATCTGATGGAATCTGAATATCTAGAAATGGTGTATATAGATTTGTGAGTTCGCAAGTAATGGTAGCAGTAGAGTCATTAGAGATATATACTTCGTCATTGATTGCAAAGTAAACTAAATTACTTACGATAATATGGTTATCGGTAATTGCAGAATAATTAAAAGTTACATTGATTGTTTTAGTCTTATCTTCATCCATCAAGGCAATAAGTTTTTCACATATTGATTTTAATTTTTGATAGCTGATTTCACTGAGTGAAACCTCAGCAATATTATCACCATTTTTAGCAGCAAAGCGCCATCTTTCATGAGGGGCTAAGAATGGTTGAAAATCTTCATCAAAGGCTAGATAAACTGATGTGACGTTTCGATCAATATTAGCTATAACAACATCTGTAAACCGTGAATAGTTATATTTTAAATCATCATTAATATCATCAGCAACATATTTAGTTGGCCAGTCATCTTTTATTGTTGCTTTATGTGCATAATAGCCAAAGTAAGTGAAGATTGTAGTAATCATCATCATGGTGATAATATAGATACTTGTTATTTTGGTAAATTTGTTTAGTCGTAACATGATTGATTTCCCCTTTCATCATATAGTAATCAAATTTATCAAGTAAATTAATAATTTCCCCTTTTTTTAATTTTATCATTATTTTGCTTTAAAGACTTGTAAGATAATAAAAAAGCAGACTTTAGTCTGCTTGATTATGGCATTTAGACTTGAAAATAATGCCACCAATAACGAACATACATGCAATCACCACAACTCCGTATTTTGAATTATCTGTAATTTGAGTAGTAATCCCCATTAATAAAGTTCCCATAAATGAGGCTCCCTTACCAAATATATCAAAAATTCCAAAATATTCACTCGCCTGACTTTCTGGAATGATTTGAGCATAATATGATCGCGATAATGCTTGAATTGCGCCTTGAAAAACAGCAACAAAAACAGCTAATACCCAGAATTTCCAAGCTGTATCAAGCCATAAAGCAAAGACAGCGATGAAAAAGTATCCAATAATGCAAGAAAGGATCAATGATTTAACAGGGAATTTTTTAGCAAGTTTTCCAAAAATCAAAGAAAATGGAAAAGCTACTACTTGAGTAAGTAATAAAGCTAGTAGTAAACTATTATCATCAATTCCAACATCTTTTCCATATGAAGTTGCCATCTCAATAATAGTATAAACACCATCAATATAGAAAAAGAATGCGATAAGGAAGAAGAGTACCTTTTTATTATTTTTAATACTAGTTAGAACACGTTTTAAATTATTAATAATTGGTTCTTTAGCGGTTGTATAATTAATTTGCTGATAGTTTTTCAATAATGGGATAGTAATAAAAAACCACCACAAAGCATTCATGATAAAGGCAATTGCTGTTGCCATAACAGTTGAAAGGCCAATTGTATCACAACCTAAAATCAATAGTAGACTGATTGTAAAAGGAATACAACTACCGATATAGCCCCAAGCATATCCGTGTGAAGAAACTTGATCAACCCGCTCATATGTCGTAATATCAACCAGCATAGAATCGTAAAAGATCAAACTGGTCGCAAACCCCGTTTTAGCAACGATAAAAATAGCTAAAAATACAATCCAGCCAACTGGAATAGAAAGGGCAGCTAAGCCTAATACTCCCATCATCATAAAGAATGTAAAGATTGGTTTGCGCACACCTTTACGATCACCAATACTTCCCAGCATAGGTCCTGCTAATGCAACAATCAATGTTGAAATTGAAATAGCATAGCTGTAGTAAGCAGTAGAATCACTTAAAGATATTCCGGCTTCAGTAGCTAAGTTTTTAAAATAGATTGGAATAATAGTTGATACTAATAATACAAATGCTGAATTTCCGACATCATATAAAACCCAATACTTTTCTAATTTTGTTAGTTTATTCATAGTTGTAATTGAATCGTTTTGATATTGCAGTATTGTTCTGGTAACTGTAATAATATTCGATTATCTCCTTTGTGGCAATATTTATCGACTGGTTAAAAAGATTAACTAATATATCAATGTTTTCTTCAATTCTTTTTTCTGGTTTTGCAGTCATGACCATTCCACAGTATAACTTAGCATTAACAATTTTCATTCCTGTTAGAATCAAAGATCTTTTTAAAACACTCCGGCAAGCAAAAAGATGATTAAAGCGTTTAAATGATTTTAAAGAAGCTAAGATCGTGGCTGGAGCTAAATTAAAAAACGGAGCAATAATTTTAGCATTTTCAAGATTGATCTGGTAATGTTTTGGGGTTGAATAGTTAAATGATTCATGGTTTAGTATCATAAATCGCTGATCTAAATCTCGCTCGATTTCAAAGTGACCAATTTCACGATTAATCATTGTTTTATCGATGTAACCATGACATTCACTATCTAAAATAAAGTGATTAATAAAACCCAAAATATAGGCTAATGATTTTTCGTTTGGTTGTTCTTTTAGAAGTTTCATTGCATTTTCAAAGAAAGCTCGTGCAATATCTTGGTGTAGCTGATTACCTAAAGTATTGACAGGATTTTTTTTAAGCGGTTGATAGAAAAATAAAATATCAGGGCCTTGAAGACCAATATTGTAGAGATTTAAATTATCATTAATAATTTTTTTAATTGTAGTATTTTCAAGCTTATTTAAAACTTGATTCCCAAATTGCTGATGTGTATAACTTGCCGGCATAGTTAACCTCCCATTCTTGGATATTATATAAAGATATGATTTGTTGAACGAGCATGATTAGTTTAAGATTAGGTAAATATTTATTTAAGAAATCTTTTGATTAAATTATACTGTAATTCGAAGAATAATTACAATTTATTAATAATAAAACTGTTCATTTATAATGAACAGTTCAATAGATTATATTTAAAAAGCAATAATTTTATTTGAAATTATGTTCAAATCGATATGATAGAGAACGATCATACTTAATTACATCAATAAAATTGTAGATTGCTTCATATGATTCACTAATACTTTGATTAAATAAACTTTCTAACTTTTCTAAGTATGGGTCGACTAATTTATTTGGTCTGTAATTTACAACAAACCCCTGGAATCGTTTATATGTAAACGTGATTTTTAAAACTAGGTAAATCAAGCCCCGTTTATAAAACTGTGGTGCTAATAATAAACGATCATAGAACTTCATCCCTTTAAGACTCTTATAGAGTTCTTTTTTTGTTGCTTTAAAATATGGCTCAATGTTGTTGAGCGTATGATCATTAACCTTAATGTGATCAGTTAATTTAGTTCTTAGAGGATCTAAACGATCTTTGACCATAAAATAACGATCGAGCTCAGTTTCTATTTCAAAATGAGTTACACCAGTTTCTTTGATAATCGTATTAATATACGGGTGGCAGTTACTATCAAGAATGTAGTGACAGATGAAACCACAAAGATAAGCAAATTGTGGGGCACTTTTGGTTTCTTTTAAGATTTCTAAAGCTTGGTAAAAAAAGATGTCAGCTCTTTCTTTATGCATAGCACTACCTAAACGATTGATTTTACTATGGATATACGGGCGGTTATAAAAAAGAATATCAGGACCATGTAATCCAATATCAAATAGATCTTGATTAGTTTCCAAGACATGTTTAAGGGGCTGATTTAATTCATCAAGCACTAATTGTCCAAGACGATAATGACTATAAGCTGCCGGCATTATTTTAGATTATCGTATTCATTGGCTTTAAAACCAACTAATACACTATCCTTAGTTTCAACAATTGGTCTTTTTACTAACATCCCATCAGTAGCTAACAATTCTAATTGCTCATCTTCAGTCATTGTGGGAAGTTTATCTTTTAATTGGAGTTCTTTGTATTTTAAGCCAGAAGTATTAAAGAAGCGTTTGAGCGGTAAGCCGCTTTTTTGATACAAAGCAGTTAATTCTTCTTTGCTTAAACGTTCTTCAACGATATGTCGATCATGGTGATCAATCCCAAGTTCATCAAGATATTTCTTGGCCTTCTTACAAGTACTGCATTTTGGATATTCAATAAAATTTATCATATTCTCACCTCGTCTATAGTTTAACTCATTTTATCCTATTTTAACAATGTTATGCATAGAAAAATAAGTTATAATTTAACCCGGATATTTTTCCTAACAGTTAGGAAAAAAGATTGCAACTTAGGAAAATGAATGCGTGATATATTATAAAAGGAGCTGATAAAGAAATGCTAAACAAACGCCAAACAAATATTATTGATCTTTTAAATGATTATGGAAAATGGATTACTGGTAAAGAAATCGCAAAAGTTCTAAATGTATCTGACCGAACAATTCGTTCAGATATAGAGAATATTAATAATTATTATGATTGTATACTGATTCAGGCTAATAAACGTCTAGGATATCGTTTAGATGAGACATTATTGCATAAGCAGGATATTGAAACTAAAGATATAATCCCACAAACTTCCCAAGAACGTTGTATATATATTATTCAAGAACTTTTGTTTAAAAGTCATGAAATTAATTTGATTGCCTTGCAGGATCAGGTTTTTGTAAGTGGTTATTCAATTGATAATGATATAAAAAAGATCCGTAAAATGATTAATGATTACCCTAGTTTAAAACTAGTTAGATCTAAAAATTATATTAGTTTAGAAGGAAATGAAACAGATAAGCGAAAGTTATACAAACAGTTATTGACGGCAGAGACACAAGGGAATTTTATGAATTTAAATTCAATTGCAGGATTATGGAATAGTTTTGATCTATTAGAAGTGAAAGATATACTAGAAGAAATTTGTGAAAAATATGATTATCAGATTCATGAGATGACTTTTCCAATGATCATGATTCATGCCGGAGTGGCGATTGAGCGGATCATTAATCATAACTATATTAAGAATCAAACAATTAGTGAAAAATTAGAAAGCAGTCGAGAATATCAGATTTCATATGACTTCTTTACACAGGTTAGTACGATGATCAATATTGAACTTGTTACTGATGAAGTAATTTTATTTGCTTTATTATTAATGGGAAAAAGGGCAAATGATTATCGTAAGGATATTATCAAAGAAAAGCTGGCAGTCGATGTTGAACATTTAGTTGAAGCAGTAATTGTTGAAGTTAAGGAATATTTTGATATTGATTTTTCAAAAGATAAGGATTTAAAAGTGGGTTTAGCAATGCACTTACAATCATTGTTAGAGCGTCAAAAAAATAATGTTCAAGTAACTAATGTCTATCTTCAAGAAATTAAACGTAAGTATCCTTTAGTATTTGAAATGGCAGTGCGTGCAGGCGAGGTATTAGCTGAAACTTGTGAGGTTAATATTAATGAAAATGAATTAGCGTTTTTAGCTTTGCATTTAGGAGCAGCGTACGATCGGGTCAATTCTTTAAAACGCTATCGTGCGATTATGATCATTCCTAATAATCAGATGCTATCAAAGATGTGTCGGGACAAGTTAAAAATTCGTTTTGAAGAACGAATGATGATTGTTCAAAGCTATGGCTTTTTTGAAGAATCGATGGTTAAGGAAGAAGAACCGGATTTGATTATTACAACAGTACCACTAAAACATAATTTAAATATCCCAACAGTCCAAGTAACTTTATTTATTAATTATGAAGATGAAAGTAAAGTATTTCAGACACTAAATATTTTAGATAAGCATCGCTATCATGATGATTTTGTTTCATTGATCAAAGAATTGATGCGTGAAGATTTATTTCATGTAAAAAATACTATGAATAATCCTAAGGAAATCATTGATTATTTATGTGATGAACTGATTGAAAAAGGGTTAGCAACACAAAGCTATAAAGAAGATGTTTTTAGGCGTGAAGCAGTTTCTGCAACTTCTTTTGTAAATGGATTTGCGGTACCACATTCAATTGAAGTATCAGCAAATGAATCATGTATATCAACTTTAATTTTAGATAAACCGGTGATTTGGGGTGGTTTTGAAGTGAAATTGATTATTCTTCTTGCAATCAGAGAAACAGATAATCATTTATTGAAAATCTTTTTTGACTGGTTGAGTAGTATTGTCAGTGATTCAAATAAATTCACCCAACTGTTAGAAGTTCGGGAACATCAAGAATTTATGGAACAAGTAATAATGTAAGGAGAGAAAGATGGCAACTAAAGTAGTAAAAGCGAAAAAAGAAAGAAAAATAAGGTATGAAGATGCTCCATTAGTAAAACGATTTATAAGCTATTTAATTGACTGGTATGTCGGGGCTTTATGTACTGCGATTCCGATTGCGATTATTTCACAAAAGTTAACGAATACAATGTTAAATCAAAACATTGTTGAATTTAAACAGCCATATGGGATCATTGCAGGAATTTTAGCTGTTTTATTTGCAATTTTTTACTTTGTAATTGTTCCAGCTTATATTTATCCGGGGCAAACGCTCGGCAAGAAAATTTGTAAAATCAAAATTGTTAAAGTGAATAATGAGCAAGTAACAATAAAAAATATGCTATTAAGACAATTATTGGGAGTTATTGTAATTGAGGGTGTTTTATATACTGCAAGTGCAATCTGGCATGAACTGGTTACGATTATTACCCAAACAAATTTTGTTACACCTTTGATGTATGCAGGATTTGTAATTAGTGGAATCAGTATTTTACTTTATTTATTTAAAGGAGAACATCGTACTTTGCATGATTATTTAGGAAATACTAAAGTAGTGCTATGTAAATAATTTCCTAAGTCTAGGAAAGATGACTAGCAACAATAAAAAAATTAATTACTTATAATGTTGATTGTAAGGGTATTGGAGGATAAAAAATGGATGGTTTAGAGTTAGTGAGTTTTAAAATTATATCAGCTGTAGGAATGGCTAAATCAAGTTTTATCGAAGCAATGAAGGTTGCTGCTAATGGTGAATTTGATGTAGCTAGAGCAAAAATCAAGGAAGGTGAAGAATCTTTTAACGGTGGACACTTAGCCCATAGTGAATTGATTCAACAAGAAGCTAGTGGAAATCATGTTGTACCAAGTATTCTGTTAATGCATGCCGAAGATCAATTAATGTCAGCTGAAACAATTAAGGTCATGGCTTTAGAAATTATTCGTTTAAATGAACGGGTCAAAGCATTAGAAAAATATTAACAATAACAAAGGGAGGACAAAGAAATGAAAAAAGTTTATCTATTTTGTAGTGCGGGAATGTCAACAAGTATGTTGGCAAGTAATATGCAGGATGTTGCTAATCAACATAATTTACCTATTAAAGTTGCTGCCTTTCCCCACAATAAATTAGAGGAGATTATCTCAGAGGATCGTCCGGACTGTATTTTATTAGGACCACAAGTGAAATACATGTATGAGGAAACGGTAGAACAATTTGGTAGCCAAGGAATTCCTATAGCTGTAATCGATCAAGGTGATTATGGCATGATGAATGGTGAAAAAGTTCTTAAATCAGCGATTAGACTGATAAAAGCAAATAAATAAAAAGGAGGGTAAAAGAATGATTAAAAAACTTGAAAAAATATTAATGCCTTTAGCCGAAGCTATTGGCCGTAATAAATATTTAGTATCGATTCGTGATGGGTTCTTAGTATCAACACCATTATTGATTGCCGGTTCAATTTTCTTACTGATTGCAAATTTTCCAATTCCTGCATGGACAGAATGGTTAAGTTCAGTAGTCATTAATTCAAATACAGGGGAGACATTAGCTGCTTTTATTGAAAAGCCATCAGGAGCAACCTTTACTATTATGGCAGTCTTTGCTGTAGTAGGGATTGCTTATTCATTTGCTCGTCAGATGAAGACTGATAAAATATTTGGAGCAGCGGTAGCTATCATGGGATGGTTCTTGATCATGCCTTATACGGTAGAAGGAACTGTAGAAATGGCAGGTAAAGAAATACCAATATCTTTAACAGGTATCCCAACTGGATGGGTTGGGGCAAAAGGTATTTTTGTTGGAATTATCTGTGCATTTGTAGCTGTGCATATTTATTCATGGGTTGAGAAAAAAGGCTGGGTAATTAAAATGCCGGCAGGAGTACCGCCTACTGTCGTACAATCGTTTGCGGCTTTAATTCCAGCAACTGTTGTAATGACTTTCTTCTTTGCAATTAACTTATTATTTGGTTTTTTAGGGACAAATGTGTTTCAAATTATATTTGAATTCTTACAAACACCATTACTTAATTTAGGAGATACTTTAGGAGCGATGATTATTGCTTATATCTTCTTGCATTTATTCTGGTTCTTCGGAGTAAATGGGGGTTCAGTAGTTGGTGCTGTATTTAATCCAATCTTACAAACATTGTCAGTAGAAAATATTGAATTCTTTAAAACGGGTGTTGGTGAAGGACATATTATTTGTCAACAATTCCAAGATTTATTTGCAACTTTCGGGGGTTGTGGTTCAACATTATCATTGATTATTGCAATGTTATTATTCTGTAAATCTAAACGAATTACAGAATTAGGAAAATTATCATTAGTACCAGGGATTTTTGGAATCAATGAACCAATCGTATTTGGGTTACCAATCGTGTTAAATCCAACAATGATTATTCCGTTTATTTTGGTGCCAACAATCAATATTATTATTTCTTATCTTGCGATGTCTGCGGGGTTAGTACCGATTTGCTCAGGGATTAATATTCCATGGACAACCCCAGTAATTATTTCTGGATTTTTGGCAACTAACTGGGTTGGTGCTATTTTGCAAGCAGTCTTACTAGTATTAGGAATCTTTATTTACATGCCGTTTATTAAAATTATGGATAAGCAATATATTAACGACGAAGCTAATGCAGTTCATGAAGCAGAAGAAGACGATTTTTCATTAGATGACTTATCATTTGATGATTTATAGGAGGCAATTTTATGAAAGTAATTATGATTTATGATCAAATTCAATCTGGTGCAGGAATCAAAGATGACCATATGATTCCTTTAGGAGCTAAAAAAGAACCGGTTGGACCAGCAATTATGATGGAACAATATTTAAAAACAGTTGACGGACGCGTGATGGCATGTTTATATTGTGGTGATGGGTATTATGAAGCAAATCCTGAAGAAGTTAGTCGTAAACTATGCGCGATGGTTAATAAGTTAAAACCTGATGTAGTAATGTGTGGACCAGCATTTAACTATTTAGGTTATGGCAAGATGGCAGCTAATATTGCCTATGATATTAATCAGACAACAGATATTCCTGCATTTGCAGCAATGTCAAAAGAAAATGAAGAAACGATTAATGAATTTAAAGATAAAATTCATATTATTGAAACACCAAAAAAAGGTGGGATTGGCTTAAATGAATCATTAGATGGAATGTGCAAATTAGCGAAAGCATTAGTTGATCATGAAGATCTAAATCCGATTACTTCAAAGTATTGTTTCTAAACTAAAAAGGATGCGGATAACGCATCCTTTTATCAAAAAATAAAGGAGGAACTCTTAGATGTGGGGTATTATTGCAACATGGCGAATGGCCGTAGAAGGAATCAGTAAAGCAAGTCAAGTTTTAGCAGAAGGTGGTGACGCTGGTGACGCAATCGAAATAGCGGTTAGAGAGGTAGAGGACTTTCCGTACTATAAGTCAGTTGGATATGGCGGGTTGCCAAACGAAGAAATGGAAGTTGAATTAGATGCGGCTTTTATGGATGGTGATACATTAGATATTGGTGCGGTAGCGGCAATCAAAGATTATGCAAATCCAGTAAGTATTGCAAGACGATTATCAAAAGAAAAAGTGAACAATTTGTTAGTTGGTGAAGGCGCTGAAAAATTTGCTCATAAAGAAGGTTTTGAAAGAAAGAATATGTTGACTGATCGTGCTAAAATTCACTATCGTAATCGTGTAAAAGAAGTTCAAGCATTGGAAATTAAACCCTATTCAGGACATGATACGGTTGGAATGGTATGTTTAGATACTCATGGTAAAATGACTTCGGCTACTTCTACAAGTGGCTTATTTATGAAAAAAGCTGGTCGGGTCGGAGATTCACCGATTTCTGGATCGGGCTTCTATGTTGATAGTAAAGTCGGTGGTGCAAGTGCAACTGGCTTAGGAGAGGATGTTATGAAAGGGTGCGTAGCTTATGAAATTGTTCGTTTAATGAAAGATGGAATGCATCCTCAGGCTGCTTGTGAAAAAGCGGTTAATATGTTTGATTTAGAATTAAAAGAACGCCGTGGTCAAGCAGGTGATATGTCTTTGGTAGCAATGAATAATAAAGGAGAATGGGGTGTTGCTACAAATATTGAAGGATTTTCATTTGCTGTTGCTACTGCTGACCAAGAACCAATTGTTTATTTGACAGAAAATAAAGATGGAAAATGTATACATACGGTAGCTAGTCAAGAATGGTTAGATAATTATATGGCTACAAGAACAGCCCCTTTAGAAGAAAAATAAGATGGAAGATATAATTTTAAAAAAAGTTGATGATATTGCTGAACAAATGATTAAAAGTATTATTGAAATTGTAAAAATCGATAGTGTTGAAACAGCTCCTTTAGAAAATGCTCCATTTGGCTCAGGGGTCAAAGCAGCTTTAGATGCTGCTTTGGATTTAGCTGCTTCGTTGGGATTTGTAACAACAAATATTGATAATTATATCGGATATGCAAGTTATGGTGAAAGTAAAGATTATATTTGTGCTATTGGTCATTTAGATGTTGTTCCAGTTGGGACAGGCTGGAAACAGCCTCCGTTTAGTGGGTATGTAGAAGATGGGGTGATTTATAGTCGGGGAATTTTAGATAATAAAGGACCAATCTTATCATGTCTATTTGCTCTTTATGCACTTAAAGAATTAAAACTTGAATTAGCTCATGAGATTAGAATTATCTTTGGTTGTGATGAAGAATCTGGTTTTGAAGATTTAAAATATTATTTAAGTAAAGAAAGACCGCCGTTAATGGGATTTACACCAGATTGTAAATATCCTGTTGTTTATGGTGAGCGTGGACGGGCTATAATTAAAATATGCGGGAAAAAGGATAGATTAAAAGAATTCTTTGATTTGGTCAATAATTATATTTTAAATGCTAAAAATAATGGTGAAAGGTTTAATATTGATTTTCAAGATCAAGAATTTGGATTATTAGAAGTTCGAAATTATCAATTAGAATTAGACGGAGATCCAAGTATTCAATTTAGTGTTAGTTATCCAGCGAGTGTCACAGTGGAAACAATAGTCAATAATATAAAGATGGTAGTTAGCAATTTTGAAGTTAATTTAGTGGGAAATTATGATCCTGTAAAATTCCCGCTAAAATGTAAATTAGTAAAGACATTAGTCCATACTTATGAAAAGGTAACTGGAGATGATGGAACACCAGTTACTACAACCGGTGGGACATATGCTAAGTTGATGCCTAATATTGTTCCTTTTGGACCATCATTTCCTGGTCAAAAAGGAATTGGTCACCAACCTAATGAATGGATGACAATTGAAGATATTATTACAAATGCTAAGATTTACGCCTTAAGTTTATATAATCTAGCAAAATGAAAGTAGGGATGCAGAGTGATTGAAATATGTTGTGGAAGTTATGAAGATGCTCTAAATGCATATTATGGTGGAGCAAAAAGAATTGAGTTGAATAGTGCCTTACATTTAGGTGGTCTAACACCTAGCATTGGTTCATTAAAATTGACAAAAAATACTACAAACTTAAAGGTAATCTGCATGGTTCGACCACGTGGAGCGGGATTTTGTTATACAGATATTGAATTTAAACAGATGATGATAGAAGCTAAGGATCTATTAGAAAATGGAGCCGATGGTATAGCCTTTGGATTTTTATTAAAAAATAATGAAATTGATATTGAAAGAACCAAGGAAATGGTTTCACTAATAAAGTCTTATCAAAAAGAAGCGGTTTTCCACCGTGCTTATGATTGTGTAAAAGACCCATATGCCAGTATTGAGATATTAATTAATTTAGGCATTGATCGCTTGCTTACGAGCGGACTACGAGCTAAAGCCGCTGATGGTAAAGATTTAATCAAAAAATTACAAACAAAGTATGGCGATAAAATAGAAATATTAGCTGGAAGTGGAATTAACAGTACAAACGGACAAGCAATCATGGAATATACAGGAATCGCTCAAATTCATTCTTCATGTAAAGATTGGCAAAATGATCCAACTACAAGTGGAGAATTTGTAAACTATTGCTATGGACCGGCAGAGCATAAAGATGATTTTGACATGGTTAGTAAGGAATTAGTTGAAAAATTAGTGAAATTAGGATTATGAAAAACAAACTCTGGTTTCGATATCTAATAACGATTGTAGCAGTAATTGCATCTTCTTTTTTGCAAACATACGCTATCAAAGTTTTTGTAGAACCAGCTAATCTGTTATCTAGTGGTTTTACTGGTGTAGCAATTTTAATTGATCGAATTACTTCATTATATGGCTTTAATTTTTCTACTTCTTTAGGACTGATTGTTTTAAATGTACCAGTAGCAATCTTATGTTTTAAAAGTATTGGAAAGAAATTTGTTATTTCTTCTTTGTGCCAAGTTTTTTTAACAAGCTTTTTATTAAGGATTTGTACATTCCCACCGTTATTTAATGATGTTATTTTAAATGTTTTTTTTGGTGGATTTGTTTATGGGATGTCGACAGTAATTGCATTAAGAGGGAATACTTCATCAGCTGGTACCGATTTTATTGCTTTATATGTTTCTAATAAAATGGGTAAATCCATCTGGGAGTATGTTTTTATTTTCAATGCCTTGATTCTTTGTATCTTTGGTTATATGTTTGGCTGGATATATGCAGGCTATTCAATTGTCTTCCAGTTTATTTCAACCAAAACAATCTCATCATTTTACCAAAGGTATAAGCGGGTAACATTGCAGATTACAACAACCCACCCGGAACAGATAATTGAAAGATATGTTAAAGATTATCGTCATGGTGTTTCAGTTGTTAATGGTTATGGTGGTTATAGTAAAAATCCAATGAGTTTACTTCATACGGTTGTATCTGCTTATGAGGTTCAAGATATTGTTCAATTAATGCATGAATCTGATGAAAAGGCGATAATTAATGTTATTCCTACGGAAAATTTCTTTGGCGGTTTTTATCAACGCCCAATTGAATAAAAAACAACTGCTTTATTTAGCAGTTGTTTTTTTGAGAATAACTTATTTTAAGTAACTTTAACATAACGATCAAAATGATCTCCTAAAAAACTGTTTAGTTCACTTTTAAATTTGGGAGACTGGTTGATGATTCGCTGATTTCCAATCATAGGATTAAAGTAGCGATGTTTAGCATTTATTTTATAATAACCTGCTTTTTTATTATGACTAATATCAACTTGATGAAAATGACAAAAAGCTTCCCATTTATCGCTTAATTCTTTGTCTTTGCAGATGTTTTTAATGACAGAACTTTCATTAGTATATAAATCATCTTGTGTGATAAGCTTTTTTGTCAACGCAGTTTTTAATAGATTAGCTAAATATTCCATACAATATCGATTTTCATCAGAGGTGTAAACACGACTGCATTGAAACATTACTTTTGTCAACATTATTGCTTTATCTTTACTTTTAAAGATAATTTCATCTTTTTTATCATTAATTATTAAATCGTAATAAATTGACTTAATTTGTTCGACTGATAAAAAATTATAATAATATGCGTTTGCAAGAGTATATTCTAATCGATCAGCTGATAATTTAGGACTTTCATTATCGGCAATTGGATATTTATGATAATCATAGATTAGATTAATATCTATCTCGTATTTAAGAAAAATTTTTTGTAATTCACGACTATTAAAAATCATCTTTTTTGTTTCAGCTTCAGTAGACTCTTGTTTTTCATAATCATTATTCAAGAAGTCAATAACATGAGCGAATACAGGGGTGGCTATATCATGTAATAGAGCTGCAACAGTAGCATGCTTATCATGAGTAAAATGATAAGTTATTAAAGAAACGCCAATACTATGATCATATCTTGAAACTCCAAAACTATTTTTAAATGTTTGAAACTGTGTATATTCCATTCCACAATTCATTCCAATATCTTTGAGGCGAGTAAAGATATTTGTGTTCATGATTTCTAAAAGATACGGTGGAATCGTATCATGATATATTTTATAAAACATTATTATCTCTCCCTGTGTTAATTATAGTTGCTCAAAGGGATCATATTTAGGAAGTGATGATCCAAATTCTTTTAATGATTTTATAAGACTATTAGGACTCCATTCAATCAAAGATATACCATCAAATTCATGAACGCCATCTAAGTCAATACAACTAAAGTGCCATTCAACAATAGAATGTTTATTAGTGTGAATAAATTGTTTAATTTCCCACTTATCTAATTTAAAGTGTTCGTGCCAGTCATTGAACCATTTTTTTATTTCAATGATTCCTTTGTATTCAGGACCCCAAGATTCACTATAATAAGCATCGGATTCAAAAATCACTTCAAAATTATTCCAATGGGAATCAAACCATGATTGAAACCATTCAATTATTAGATCTTCTTTCATAAAAATTATCCTTTCTAAATTATTAATAGTACTTAAAGTATAGCATTATTTGTGATACTCGTCATTTTCTTATCTAAGTCCAAAGCAAATATCTTCAAAGTTTTTGGGGATAAAGTTTTATATTTAATGATAACTAATGTTTTTTATAATTTAAAAATAGTTTTTACCTTTAGTAATTGTTAGTATGGTATAATAAAGATAGTTGAAATTTGGAGTAAAGGAGTGTTAACAATGGGTTTTGATGATTTTAAGCAGCTGGTAGATAATATGCAAATTAATTTATATCTTACAGATATTCAAACAAATGAAATAATTTTTATGAATAATAAGATGAAAGAAACTTATAATTTGAAAGATCCAGAAGGTAAAATATGTTGGAAAACACTTCAAAAGAATCAAAGCGGACCATGTCCATTTTGTCCACTTATCAAATTAAAACAAATTAATAATTTATATCAGTCGATTAGCTGGCGTGAAAATAGTGATCTTACTAATCGTATTTTTGAAAACTATGATAGTTTAATTAAATGGGAAAATGGTAAAATTGTTCACATGCAACAGTCAATCGATATTACTGATTCTGAAATCCTAAGTCACCAGGCTAGTATTGATGACTTATGTGGATTATTAAATCGTCGTGCTGGAAAAGAAAAACTGCTCGAGTTTATGGTGAAAAAGAAAAAAGCTAAAGAAAGCTTTACAATTGCTTTATTAGATATAAATAATTTAAAAAGAGTAAATGATTCTTTTGGTCATCAAGAAGGAGATTTTTTATTAAAACAAATTGCTTATGCAGTAAAGCAGGATCTTGATAAGGAAGATCTTATCTTTAGATTAGGTGGAGATGAATTTGTTCTAGTTTTTGGGCATAAAAATACTAAGGATAGTGCTAAATTTTTAATTGAGAATCAAAAAAATATACAAAAGCTGCAAGCTTTATACAATAAGCCTTACGGATTTTCATATGCTTTTGGAATGTATACAGTTTTACCAACTAATAAATTGACTGTTAATGATGTGATAACTAGAGCAGATGAACAAATGTATCAGGAAAAGTTGCGATATCGTCGAACTCAGTTAGCAGAGTTGGAAGATGTTTCAGTAGGATCTACTAATGTAGCTTGTTTTCAATATGATCCAACACAACTTTATGAAGCTTTGATCAAAAGTACCGATGATTTTATTTACATATGTAATATGAAGACAGGTATTTTTAGATATTCACCAGCCCAAGTAAAAGTTTTTAATTTACCAGGAGAAATTATTGACCATCCTTTACCATTTTGGAAGGCAATCGTACATCCCCAAGATTGGGAACGTTTTTATAAATCAAATATGGCAATTGGCGAAAATAAGATGGATTATCATTCTGTTGAATTTCGAGCGATGAATAGTGATGGTGAGTATATTTGGTTAAAATGTCGTGGACAGTTAATGCGCGATGAATTTGGTGAGCCTAATTTATTTGCTGGAATAATGACACAGTTAGACCGTCAAAATAAAATTGATCCCCTAACTCATTTATATAATCGTCAAGAATTTGCGAAAGCTTTTGAGCTTAAGACTAAAGATAAAGCAATCGATAATCTTGGAATTATGGTTATTGATATTGATGACTTTAAAAATATTAACGAAATATATGACCGTTCATTTGGGGATTTTATTATTAAAACAGTAGCCCAATTGACTCAGGCAGTTTTGCCAGGTAATACTAGTATTTATAAATTGGATAGCGATCAAATGGGGCTGTTGATTGAAAATAGTACCGAATTGGAAATTACTAAATTATATAATGAGATACAGAAACAATTATTGCATGAACAACTATTAAAACGTTATAAATGTCCGATTCAAATTTCAGCTGGATGTGCAATTTATCCTAAAGATGGGTTAACATATAATGAACTAAATAAATATGCTGATTATTCATTACAATATGCCAAGGATAATGGAAAAAATAAATTAACTTTCTTTTCAAACTACATCCTTGAGCATAAGATGCGTTCATTAGAAATTTTAAAATATATTCGTGAAAGTGTAAGTGATGATTATCGTGGCTTCGAGTTAAATTATCAGCCCCAAGTTGAGGTGAGTAGTAAACAAATCAAAGGAGTTGAGGCATTGTTAAGATGGCAGTGTCAAGAATTAGGAAAAGTATCACCAGTTGAATTTATTCCCATTCTTGAAGAGAGCGGGCTAATTATCCCAGTTGGTCTATGGGTTATAAAGAAAGCAATTCAGGCTTGTTCGAAGTGGGTCGTATATGATCCTGAATTTTCTGTTAGTATTAATGTATCTGCGCTTCAGATGTTAAATAGTGATTTTGTGAAAGATGTAAAAAAGGTTCTGAAAAAAGAAAAGCTGGCACCTAAAAATATTGTCTTAGAATTAACAGAGAGCTATATGGTTAGGAACATGGATTTACTAAGAACAATTTTTGAGCAGCTTCGCGAATTGGGATTTAAAATTGCAATGGATGATTTTGGAACGGGGTATGCCTCATTGGAAATTTTAAAGACTGTTCCTGCTGATATTGTCAAGATTGATCAAACGTTTGTACGTGATATTAAGATTAGTAAATTTGATAAAACTTTTATTCGTTTTATTGCTCAAATTTGCCACGATGTTGATATTGAGGTATTGTTGGAAGGAATTGAAACAGAAGAGGAATTTAATGTTGTTGAACCGATGGAATTAGATTATATTCAAGGATTCTTGTTTGGACGTCCTCAAAGTGAAGAAGAAATTACGAATAAGTTGATATAAATTAAAAATGCTATGTTATCATAGCATTTTTAATTTTACGTATTTAATCCATAGTAATAGGAGATAATTTCAGAAAAATAATATAACATAATACGATTATCAATTTGAATAATAGAATCGATACTGCTAATTGGTAAGGAAATCGAAGGTAAAACAAATGCTAAATCAACTAGAGGTAATAATTCAGAATTACCATCAATCGTGATTAAAACTATTTTTGCACCTTTAGCAGAAGCTTCTTTAATAAAGTTTTCATAAGTATAAGTAGAACCAGAAACACTATAGATAATACAAAGATAATCTTGATTAATAGAGTTAATTAGATAGGTAAGCTGAATATCCTCGCGTACACTTTGAATAAAGCGATTATGAGAGTATAAAGAATATTCTAACTGACTAGCAGCAAAATAGGTATTGTTGATCCCAATTGATAAGACATGTGGATATTTGTCAATCAATGATGCTAGTTCTTTTAGTTGATGATCATAATCTAGAGCACCAAGTTCTAAAATCGTATTACTGTATTCTTGAGAAATCTGACTCAGTAATGATTCGTTGCTGAGTTTTTTTTCATCGTTATTTTTAAAACTTTCTTCAACAGAATATTTGAATTCTGAGTATCCACGGTATCCAAGCTTTTGATAGAAACGTAGGATTGCAGACTTAGAAGTTTCACAAAGGTCGCCTAAAACAACAATGGAGTTATTAACGATTTGAGGATCTTCTAAGATACGAGCACAAATTTTACGTTCACTAGGTGTAAACTCAGTATAATGAATGGCAACTGTTTTTTTAAAGTCCATATTAATACCTCTTTTTCTTATTTATAATTATATCGATAAACCAAATTAATTACAATAGAGAAAATTCCCATAACAAAAAATAATATTGATAAATTTCTCAACGGTGATATAATTGCAATGTAAACGCTTTTACATAAGAGGGCTTTTGGACATTATCCGGAGATGTCTAAAACAAAAAAGGAGAGAAAAATGAAAGATAAATTTACTGCACTGATCTGTAAAGTATCAGGAAATCGCTTTTTAAATGTATTGAGGGATTCTTTTGTATTGGTTGCTTCACTGACATTAATTGCTGGATTTGCAATTATGATCAGTTCTGTATTTATTGACCCCAATGGGATTATTTTTGGTTCATCTGGACTTGGTCTAGGGGAGATGATCTTTGGAAGTGAGAAAGAGTTCTTAGCATCAGGATTTGCTCAAATGCTAGTACAAGGACAAAATATTTTTAATTTTTTTAGTAAAGGGGCTATGTCGATCAACGCTCTGTTGATTGTGGTGATTTTTTCATATAATGTCTCAAGAAAATATTTTAGTGATAATCGTGAGCATATGGTTTCAGTGATGTATGCTTTAGCAGCATTTTTTATTTGTTTGCCTTGGGATTTTAATTATACAAGTGCTAAGGGAATCGAGGTCGATATTAATGGAATTATTAATTCGAATTTTTTAGGTCAACAAGGAATCTTTTTTGGACTGATTGTTGCAGGTAGTGCTACATTTATATTTAATAAATTATCTAAGTTAAATATTTCAATAAAGATGCCGGATTCGGTACCTCCAGCTGTAGCTCAGAGTTTTGAATCTTTAGTGCCGGGGATGTTGACATTATTTGTCTTTATTATTGCAACCGTTATTAGTAATACTTTTGCTGGTGAATCATTACCGGAGTTTATTTTAACAACGCTTCAAGCACCAGCTTTAGCAATATCTAAAACCGCAGCGTTTGCTCTAGTTTCCCAAATTACATGGCCATTATTCCAGTGGCTGGGAATTCATCCAACTGCTATTTGGGGAGCAATTTTTGGAATGACCTGGGATATTGCTGGAAACGAAAATGTTTTAGGTGTTGCTAAACATTTATATACAACGATGTTTATGAATTATTCAACTATTGCAGCGGGAACATTTGCTTTAGCACCAGTATTATCGATATTATTTTTCTCAAAACTAAAACAAAATAAAAAGATTACCAAAGTGGCTTTAGCTCCAGCAATTTTTAATATTAGTGAACCGATTACATTTGGATTACCAATCATTTTAAATCCAATCTATTTTATTCCCTTTATTATTGTGCAACCATTGTGTTTCTATATTGCGGTATTTTTTACTAAGATTGGTTTTATCCCAGTAGTATGTAATAATGTTCCTTGGACAGTACCACCGATTATTTCGGGAATTTTGTTTACTGGAACAATTGCAGGCGGGTTAGTGCAACTAATAAATCTAGTTATATCAATGGCAATATATTACCCATTTGTTAAAATAGCTGATAAAATGGAATTAGATAAAATGACTGAAACCGAGAAATTAGAAGCGGTGGAGACAAAAAGAGTAAGTTTATTAAGAGGCAGAAAAAATGAAACTAAGATTAGCTGAAATCTTTACATCGAGAATGGTTTTGCAACATGGCAAAGAAATAAATATTTTTGGAACCGGTGAAACAAATCAACAAGTAACTATTACTATTCAAGGACAAACCGCAACAACAACAATAATAAATAATAATTGGTTGATTACGCTGCCGGCGCTAGAAATAAGTACGGATGAAACATTAATAGTTTCAACTGGATTAGAAACTATTACGTTATCAAATATTTTAATTGGAGATGTTTATTTTTTAGCAGGTCAATCTAATATTGAATTTAAATTTAAAGATTGTGATTCAGTAAAAGTTGATCAGGAAGTATGCTATGATCGATATTTAAGGTATTATGAAGTTCCACAAATTGAATATGAGGATGAAAATATCAAAATACCGCCCATTAGAAATCAAGGCTGGCAAATATGTGATAATCAAACGATTAATGATTTTTCAGCAATCGGTTATTATCTTGCTTATTATTTGCGTCATGATATAGACATCCCAATCGGATTAATTGCAGTTAATAAAGGTGGTACATCAGGTTCTTGCTGGATAAATGAAACATATCTTCAAAAAAATCAAGAAATCAAAAAAGTATACTATGATGAATATTATCAAGCAATCATGAATCAAACAGAAGCACAAGAAGATTTAGAAATAGCTAAATATAAAGAGCGTGTTAAGCAGTACCAGCAAAAAGTGGCATTATATCAGCAAACTTATCCAGAACGTAATATGAGCCAGTTAAAAAAAGATGTTGGACATACACCATGGCCGGGACCGCGGGGGAAAAAAGATTTTTGTCGTCCAGCAGGACTATATTACACGATGTTTAAAAAAATCTGTCAATATAGTGGTAAGGCAGTTATTTGGTATCAAGGGGAAGAGGATACTAAAAATGCTTATTTATATCATCAATTGCTACAACTGGTGATTGAAAATTGGCGTGAAGATATGAAAGCTCAAATTCCCTTTATTATTGTGCAATTACCTGAATATGATGATGATAAGAATGATAACTGGCCTATTTTAAGAGATGCCCAGCAGCAGGTTTGTAGAGAAGTACCTGCTTGCTATTTAGTTGTAACAATGAATTGCGGGGAAGAATTTAATATCCATCCCCAAAATAAAAAAACAGTCGGTCATCGTATTTTTTGGCGAATCAAAGAACTTTTTTATGATAATCAATTTAATGGGCATTCTCCGAAGATAATAAATATTGAAAATAATTCTAAAATTATAATTGAGTTTGATCAAAAATTACACAGTAGAGGTATTAATAATTTTATTTTAGAATTACCAGATCATCAAGTTGAGACAGTTGGGATAATTAAAGAAAATAAACTGCTGGTTGAGCGACCTGCCCAAGTTAGAACAATTAGTTATGGATATCAAAATTATTGTAAGATAAGCATTTTTGGAGAAAATAATTTACCTATTGCACCTTTTAAAATACAATTAACTAAATAATCTGTCATTTTTATTTAAGAGCAATGATATTTGTAGTGTCCTAAAAAGTTAGGGTAACTTTAGGCGGTCACTACAATCGGCTCTTTTTCTTTTTAGTTCAGCAAAAAGAAAAAGAATTTCAGAATCTTAAATTACTATTTAATTTTATTCAAAAAGTCCCCTATAATCGCATAATTGTGTTAAAATGACTTGGAGAAAGAAGGTGGTAAAAAATGAAAGTCGAGCCTGTACCCCAGTGTTGCGATAGTCTAGAGGATCATTTACCACTAAGATCAGGTATCTAATCCCCAATAAAGGAGGAAACTTATGATCGATACAATTACCAGCGATGAGCTGAAGGATATTCTTTTAAATGGAACGCCAGAAACAATAAAAAAAGTAATAACTAATATTCATCCGGCTGATATTTTAGATATTCTTCATGAAGACGAGGATAGTATTAAAGCATTAATGGACAATCTTCCTAATGATGTTGTTGCCAGCATTATTGAAGAGGAAGATGATGAAGATGACCAGTATGATTTACTGAAATTATTTTCAGATGCTAAACAAAAAGAAATCTTAGATGAAATGTCTAATGATGAAATCACTGATTTGATCGGTGAACTTGAAGAAGATGAAAAACAGGCTATCTTAGATAAGATGGACAAAGAAGATAAAGAAGATGTTGAGCGACTGTTAACGTTTGATCCTGATACGGCCGGTGGGATCATGACGACGGAATATATTAGTATTCGTGCGCGCAATACCGTTGAAAAAACTTTAAAATTTCTTCAAGAAAACACCGAAGAAGATACAACTTATTATCTTTATGTAGTTGATCCACAAAATATTTTAAAGGGTGTTGTATCTTTACGAGATATTGTTACTAGCTCGTTTGATACAGCTATGCTGGATATTACTAATACAAATGTAAAAACTGTATTATATAATGAAGATCAGGAAGAAGTAGCAAAAAAATTTCAAAAATATGGATTTATCATGATGCCGGTAGTTGATGAAATGGACCATTTATTAGGAGTTATCGAGTTTGACGATATTATTGATATTATTCAAGAAGAAAGTACAGAAGATATTAATTTATTAGGGGGAGTAAATTCTGAAGAAAGACTAGATTCATCTGTTGGAGAATCGGTCAAGAGTCGGATTCCCTGGTTGATTGTTAATTTATTTACGGCAGTAATGGCGGCTTCCGTGGTTAGCTTTTTTGAAGGAACGATTGCTCAAGTAGTTACACTTGCAACTGTTATGCCAATAGTTACAGGAATGGGCGGTAATGCAGGAACTCAGTCTTTAACAATCGTTGTACGAGGGCTTTCATTAGGTGAAATGAGTAAAGAGAATGCAACCTGGATCATGTTAAAAGAAGTAGCTGTTGGTTTTTGCAGTGGTGTGATAATAGGAATTATAGTTGCGTTAGGCTCAATGTTATTTGAAGGAAATCCAGTTTTTGGTTTAGTAACGGGATTAGCCATGTTTTTAAATATGATTTTAGCAAATATTGCGGGTTATTTTATTCCGGTTATTTTGGAAAAATTTCATATTGATCCAGCTCTAGCAAGCGGAGTTTTCGTCACAACTGTAACTGATGTATTGGGATTTTTCTTTTTCTTAGGATTGGCAACAGTATTTTTGCCATATTTAATTTGAGGTAATTAAGTATGGAAGTAAAATATGTGAAAAAGAATATTGCTAAAATCATAATTAGTCTATTTTTCATTATTATGATGCTGTTTGGAGCAGCTTTTGCATTGATTTGGTTTAAACATATTTTTAATTATATGACATGTTTGATTGTTGCGATCGTGGTTTTTATTGTAATTATTATTCTTAATAAAAAAGGACAAATTTGTCGCAATGTTGAAATTGGTGAACAAGGGTTAGTTGATCATTTGGGAACCTTGGAGTATCGCGAGATAAAAAAAGTTATTTATGATAATAATAGAATTGAAATGAATTATGGTTTTGCTAATATTGTAACAAAATACCATGAAGTTTTGCTCGATAAACTTCAAGAACAAGGCGTTACAATGATTGAATATAATGGTCGTCTTATTAATTTTGAAAGAGTTTCACTTTTAATTATTTATGGTTTAGGGATATATTTCTTTTATAATTTATTTGTTTTAATTTTTGGAATAATTTCTTGCTTAAACTATAACTATGAGATTATTAATAGTCTTGGCATAGTTGTTCGAGTTTTGAAATTAATAAGTATTTTGCTAGCACTATTTGTATATAACCGGTTAAAAAATAAAAAAGCAACAGTGATCATTATAATTGTAATTATTGTAGGATTTATTGTATGGGGACAGTCTGTTAAAATAAAAACATACCATGATTATTATGGGAAGTTTGCTTGTATCATGAAAGAACGTGAGTTAAATATTTATAAAGATATTATCGCAGAATATGGAATTTTAGATAAAACGATTAATAATTTAGATAGTTATAAAGTTGCAGATTTAACCAATTATGAAAAAGTAATTGTGTATCAAGGAACGAATATATCAGGACAGTATATTGTCCATCGAGATGTAAAAAATAATAATTCAAAAGAGCAGATCTTTGCTTATTATAATGGGAAAACTTTTACTCACGGAGCTTTGCATATAACTTTTAATGATGGTAAACTAGCTATTATAGATTACAATGGAGCGGTTTATGATTATGATAAACTAAAGCTGGTTAATGGTTATATTCTCGAAATATATAAAGATAATGAAGTGAAAAAGTGTTTAATTTTTAATTATTTTAAAGGTTATGATGATGACGAATATCGTCGTTCTTGGGAATTGGTTATTTCTAATCTTAATGATGGTAAACAAAACTTGTATATTTTAAAAGATTCAGATGATGAAAAGGTAAGACCACAACCAAATAATAAGTCTGAAAATAAAATAGATGCACAAACTGAAACAGACCATGTAGTTAGTGATGAGATTAAAGTAAGTAATGGTGAAAAGTTGATAAAAAAGATGGATAGTATTAATATTACAGCCTTTGAATCAAATGAAGATTTTGTTAAAATAAAAGCTGACAGTAGTGATTATAATGAAATTGTTTTAGAGGTGGCAAAACAATTCACAATTATAAATAATACTGATAAGAAAATAGATACACAAATTCTAGGGATTACTATAATGTCTGGCAGTCTTGAGGAATTTGGTGTTGCAACAAATGATCGCCAAGATGTTGAAGATATTGGTAAAGTTAAAAATACTTATTACTATCGAATTAGAAAAGTTGGTAATTATTATTTGGCAGCCCGAGTTGGTGATGATTGTAGTGTCAATGTTGGATTAACCATGCTAGAGCCAGTGATTGCGACAGATACTTCACAAACAACAGATTTTCTTTATCGAATTGATGGTAAAAAATATTTAGGAAATCGATGGGGAGATATAGGAGGATAGAGATGGAAGAAAAGTTAGATGAGATGATTGTGTTATTAAAAAATATTGATAAGAATTTACAAATTTTAGTTGATGAAAAAAATGCAGTAAAAGTAAAGAAACCAAGTAATGATGCAATCTTAAAACAATTTGAAGAAACTGAAAAATTATTTAATAAAGTAATGAATAAAGGTAAGTAAATTATAAGCAATTGCTGTAATTAGTGCAGTTGCTTTTTATTATTAAAGAAGATAGCTGTCTGTTTAATATGTTTTTGTAGTCAATTAGGGATAAAAAAACAAAGGTTTTTAATAAACCTTTGCTTTTTTTATTTCTATAATTATTTAAAACTGTATGTGATTATCTTATTGCTTTGCTTTTTTTAATAACAGTTACTAATGCAAATAATGATAAACTTGCAACAATAACAAATGGTGCAATCATTGTTGAATCACCAGTTTTAACACTTGTAGATGTTGATGGTTGAGTTGCTGGTTTTTCAGTATCGTTAGGAGTATCACTAGGATTATCAGTAGGAGTATCTGGCTCTTGTAGATCCAAACGAATTGTTTCACCAGTTTCTAAATCACGAGCATATTTACTCATAAATTCCCACATTAATTTAGCATCTGGAGTATAGTTCCAATGTCCCCAACCATAAATACGAGCCATGCTGATTTCTACACCTTTGGCATTTTCAATTGCACCAACATCGATTTTAGCAATATTTTCAGCGGTTGGCTCAATTGTATAGCGTTTTGTCCAAGGAACACCATATAGATATGCATCTTCATCTTTGATGTCTTCAACTTGAGTAACTTCCATATCATTTAATTCTTGATAAAGTTGAGCTACTTGTAATCCTGCATTTAATTCTGTTGTATCAAATGCATCTTTACAATATTCATCACCATCACCAGTGAAGAAAATAATTGGCATATCATATTTATCTTTATTAGCAGCAACAGCTTCTTTATTTAAGTCACTTGCACCGAATGGCCCGGAATGACCAGCTCCAGCAGCAAAGTATTTAGCATCTGATAGACCGGCATTTGTTGTATTTCTACTTCCGGCAGATAATCCAGAAATATAAATTCTTGATTGATCGATCTGTGGATATTTCTCTTCAATGATCTTTAACATTGTAATAACATCTGAAT
This sequence comes from Thomasclavelia ramosa DSM 1402, assembly GCF_014131695.1. Taxonomy (NCBI): domain Bacteria; kingdom Bacillati; phylum Bacillota; class Erysipelotrichia; order Erysipelotrichales; family Coprobacillaceae; genus Thomasclavelia; species Thomasclavelia ramosa. Next base: position 3,172,092 of record NZ_CP036346.1, on the reverse strand, counting down.
CAGGAGTTTCATTAGAATCATCAGTCATTGGATCGTATGTATATCCTTGATATGTATGACCTTGCCACTCAGGACAAATTAAGATTACACCTTCTTCACTTGCTATTTGTGCCCATCCTGAAGTATCATATTGAGTTCTAGGATCATTTGTATTACCGTGGAATAGAATAACTACTGGGACACTTCCTGGTTGAGCATCTTTAGATTGTTCAGGAATATATTCATACCATAATGAATCAGTACCATCTTTATCTAAATCTTGAGTAACTACATGACGCTCAATATTATCGATTGCATCAACAGAATCAAAATATTGGTATTTTCTTGCTTGATCAGCTTCTTTATCACCAGAAAGTAATGGTCTAGAGTACCAAGTTGCTGTTTGTTTATAGACTTCACTATAGTTACCAATTCTTCCAAATTTTTCTAAAACAGTATTCCATGCATCTTTTGTTGCATCAGCAGCACTTGTTTTTGTATCGCTATTAACAACAACGATTTCATAATGACTTTCTGGGTTTTCATAATATCCATCTTTTACCTTACCAGCATTATTTGCTTTTACATAACTATTGATAACAGCTTGATCATCAGTTACTAAGTAAGTAGGAACAGATACTTTAACTTCTTGCCCTTGAGCTGGATTAATTAAAGCAAGTCCAGATACAAAGTTCATATAAGATGTTAAGTTTTGATTAATGAAAGTTGCTCCATCACCAATCCCAATTAATTTAAAGTTATTTGAAACACCAATTTTACCTACGATCGTTTCAAAACCTATAACATCATCATCAGTAAAAGAAATGCCATTAGCAGGTCTAGCAACATAAACTTTGCTTGCCGCCCGATCAACAATATCTTTTATTCCTGATTCATTAATATATTTTTGTGCTTCTTCATCTGTTAAATTTCCATCAGGATAAACAACGAAAGTTGCAGCAGCGGCAGCATTGACTGATTCAATACTTAATTTATCGCTACCACTGTAAACATAGGCTTCGCTCATTTCATTAACTGAGGCCTTGTAAGCTTCAACGTACTTTGGTAATGTATCTATTTTAGCCTTTGCACCATTGCTTGAAAGCTCAATTGCATCAGGCGCCCAGGCAACTTCTGGATAAGGTTGTGAAATAGTTGTACCATCTAATAGACCGCTAATAACTTGTGCCATATCGTTGAAATATTGAATTGACATTTCGTTAGGTCTTTGGGCATTGTCTTCCCAAAATTGTTGCCAGCGATGACCAGCTAAAATAGATAGAGAAGGATTTTCATTTAAAATAGTTCTAGCTAAAGCACATCCTTCGTTTAAAGCAGCAATTGGGTTTCCACCATTTGTTTCAAAAAGTGCCCAAATAAATCCACTGCCAAATGTATCACCAGTAAATAATGCTCCATGAGTGGTATCTGTAATCATAAGAGAGCCTTCGGTATGAGCACTGACAACATTGAATACATATGGGGCACCATAAATGTTAACAGTATCACCATGATTAACTTTTGTGATTTTACTATCAAATTGAGTGATTGCTTCCGCGGCAGCAGCATAATCAGGTTCACTGATATATACTTTTTCAACGTCAACGTCTGCGAATACTGTTTCTGATCGTCCAAAGCCAGTATGATCACCATGACTATGAGTAATAATAATTGATAACGGCTTATTTCCTGTCATTGAATTTACGATTGTTTTTGCATTTTGAATATCTTCATCGTTTTCAGAGCCATTTCCTAAATCAACTAATAATACACCGTCTTCTTCTAGTACAAAATACATAGATGATGGGTTATTTGTTACGCCGCTCTCATCTGTTGCACCACCAGGAAGTTTTTTTGTTCCCTCATCCCAGTGATAAATATTATCCTTGATTTTCTCTACTTTGTACCTTCCTAATTCAGCATATCCATCATCAGTAAGATCTGTTAAAAATGCATTTCCATTTGGATCAAGTTCTACTACTTTAGATGCTGTTGATTTGGATCCTTGGTCTCCTTCGGCCTGTACCGCACCAATACCACTTAATGCGAACATCAGGCTTAGGGAACCAATAAAAAATTTTTTCTTAAACATTTCTTTTTTCCCTCCTTCATTATAAATATTTTATCACAGCGGCTTTATGAAAGCGATTACAAAAACTGATGGTAAGTATCATAATTTGATACCTAATATCATAATTTGATTGATATTTATACAATTAAATATGATATAATCATTAAATAACTTACTTATTTATAAATTAAAACTGTTAAATAGAAATTCTACACTAATAACGATATTTAGTAATTATATGATTGAGACATAGGATTTATCCTATGTCTTTTTTTGTTTTAAAATTATCGTAGCGAATTTTTCTAACTAAAAAATGAGATAATAATAACTTACATCTTTGTAAGATAACTATGTAATAAAAAATAATTGTGTATAATAAAAAAGAGGAGATCGTTATGAAAATATTAATTATTGAAGATGATTTAGAATTACGAGAAGAATTAAAAGTTTTATTAGATAATAATGGTTACCAAGGAATCATTCTAAAAGATTTTAAAAATGCGTTAGAAGAGATTTTAGTAATAGATCCAGATTTGATTCTATTAGATATTAAGATTCCATTTTTGAATGGACAGCAGCTATTAAAAAAATTAAGAGAAAAATCAACTATTCCAGTTATTATGGTTACAAGTAAAGATAGTGAGATCGATGAAATTCTTGCATTAAGCTATGGTGCTGATGATTATATTACTAAACCATATAATCCAACGATTTTATTACTGCATATTGAAGCTGTTTTTAAGCGACTCCATAAAGCTGAACCAAAACTGACTTATCAAAATATTAGGGTTAATTTGATGAAAAGTACGTTAGAAAAAGATGATCAGGAATTATTGTTATCTAAAAATGAGATGGGAATTTTTTATTATCTTCTTATGAATCAAGGGAAAATCGTAACTCGTGATGATATTATGAATTATCTATGGGGTACGGATAAATTTATTGATGATAATACTTTGACAGTTAATATGACTAGACTAAGAAAAAGACTTGAAAAGATTGGCCTTTTTGATGTGATTGAAACAAGGAGAGATCAGGGGTATATGTTAATATGAGAATAAAAGAATACTTACTAGATAGACTGGCCTATCTAGTTTTATTAATAATTATGATTGTGAGCGTGCTATTCTTCTTATTGATGTTTAAAGTTTCAAATGCATTAATTTATGCTATTGTTTTAGTTATGCTTTTATTTAGTGGTTTGCTTATTGGATATGATTATTATCAAAAACATGCTTTCTATAATAATTTTCGCATTAAATTAAATCAATTAGATAAAAAATGTTTAATTACAGAATTGATTGCTCAGCCTGATTTTCTAGAAGGAAAGATTTTATATGAGGCATTGTATGAGATTGATAAGTCAATGTATGAGGAGATTGAGACTTATCAAGATAATCTTAAGAATTTTAAAGAATATATTGAATTATGGATTCATGAAGTTAAATTACCAATTTCTAGTGTAAAGTTGATGATTCATAATCATGAACATAATGAAAGAAAACTAAAGGATCAAGTTAGTCGAATTGAAAATTATGTAGAACAAGTTTTATATTATGCCCGACAAGATAGTAGTGAGAAAGATTATTTGATTAAACAATGTGAATTAGGAACAATTATTAGAAATGTTATTAAGAAGAACCAAGATAGTTTATTGTATCAAAATATTAAGATCGAAATCGGTCAAGTTAATTGTTCTGTTTTAAGCGATAGCAAGTGGCTAGAATTTATTATTAATCAAATTGTTAGTAATAGTATTAAATATCGGCGTACAGATAAGTGTAAAATAGCTTTTAATGTGATTAGAAGGAATAATATTGCTTTAGAAATAATTGATAATGGTCTGGGAATCAAGACTAGTGATCTAACGAGAGTATTTGAAAAATCATTTACTGGTGAAAACGGGCGTCTTGTTTCTAGTTCTACGGGGATGGGCTTATATATTGTTAAGCGATTATGTGATAAATTAGGTCATAAGATTATAATTGAATCTAAATATAGTGAGTATACGAAAGTAACAATTTCTTTTAATGATGAGCAATATTACAAGGTTGTAAGGTGATGTAAGTTATTTCGATGTTACCAAGACCGCCTTTTTTCTATAATTTAATTGTAAAGGAGAAAAGATTATGGAAAATATTCTAACGATTGAAAATATTAGTAAATATTATGGAAATAAGAGTAATCTTACTAAAGCTATCAGCAATATTTCAATGAATGTTGATAAAGGTGAATTTATTGCTATCATGGGGGCTAGTGGTTCAGGGAAAACTACACTACTGAATGTTATTTCAACTATTGATAAAGTTACAAGTGGTCATATTTATATTGAAGGTCAGGATATTACAAAACTTAAAGGTAATGATCTAAATAGGTTTAGACGTGAAGAACTAGGATTTATTTTTCAAGATTTTAATTTATTAGATACGCTAACAGCTTATGAAAATATTGCTTTGGCTTTACAAATTCAAAATTTTAAAGCTAAAGCAATTGAACAGCAAATAAAAGTTGTTGCAAGAAAATTAGATATTGAAGATATTTTAAATAAATATCCTTATGAAATGTCTGGAGGACAAAAACAGCGTGTAGCTAGTGCGCGGGCCATTGTTACAAATCCTAAACTTGTTTTAGCAGATGAGCCTACTGGAGCGTTAGATTCTAAAAGTTCTAAAATGTTATTAGAACGACTTCAAAGATTAAATCAAGACTATCAAACAACGATTCTAATGGTAACTCATGATGCTTTTAGTGCCAGCTATGCTTCTAAAGTGATTTTTATCAAAGATGGAAAGGTCTTTAATCAATTTAATCGAGGTGAAGCTACTCGTAAACAATTTTTTGATAAAATTATTGATGTTGTTTCTTTGCTTGGGGGCGATGTAAGTGATGTTATTTAATCTTTCATTAAAGAATATTAGAAAAAGTTTTAAAGATTATGCAATCTATTTTTTTACATTAATCCTTGGAGTGGCAATCTTTTATATCTTCAATTCTTTGGAAAGCCAAACAGTTATGCTGAAACTAAATAGTTCAACTAAAGATATTATTAAACTAATGAATAATGTGTTGTCAGGCGTAAGTGTATTTGTTTCATTTATATTAGGGTTTTTAATTGTCTATGCAAATCAATTTTTAATGAAGCGAAGAAAAAAAGAGTTTGGGATATATATGATATTAGGAATGTCAAAAAAACAGATTTCTAAAATACTATTAGTTGAAACTATAACAATTGGTTTGATTTCATTAGTAATTGGTTTAGTCTTAGGAGTCGCTCTATCTCAAGTAATGTCGATTGTTGTAGCTAATATGTTTGAAGCAGACATGACTAAATTTACATTTGTTTTCTCTTTAAGTGCGTGGATAAAAACAATGATTTATTTTGGGATTATGTATCTTCTGGTTATGGTTTTTAATACGATTCAAGTAAATCGCCAACAATTAATTAAATTATTGACAGCAAATAGACAAAATGAAGAAGTTAAATTAAAGAATACCTATCTTTGTATAGGGATCTTTATTGGTGCTGTTGTATTATTAAGTTATGCTTATTATAACGTTACCGCAGGAGCTGGTAATTTAACGAACAGCAGCTCAGTGCTTTTCCAAATGATTTATGGTGCTGTCGCAACGTTTTTAATCTATTGGTCTATTTCAGGTTTGATTTTAAAATTTGTTATGGCATCTAAAAATTATTATTTCAAAAATTTAAATAGTTTTACGGTTAAACAAATTAGTAGTAAGATTAATACAACAGTACTTTCAACAACGGTAATTTGTTTAATGCTTTTTTTAACAATCTGTATTTTTTCAAGTGCTTTTGCGTTAAATAATTCTGCAACAGAAGAGATAAATGAGTTAGCTCCAGTTGATATTCAAATGCAAAAAGATGTAAGTGTTGATAATTTATCAATTACAAAATATTTGTCTCAAAAGCAAATAGGATTAGATGATTTAAAAAACATTTATACATTTATGACTTATCGTACTTCACAATTGACATATAGAGATACTTTTGGCAGTGCCTTTAAAGATGTAAGTGAAAGTTATTTGAATAATTGTGAAGATATTATTAAACTTAGTGATTATAATAAATTGGCTAAAATATATAATTTACCAACTTATGATTTAAAAGACGAATATGTTGTAATGGGGAATTATGAAAATTTAATGTTTAGTCGAAATCAATTTCTTAAAGAAAAACCAGCTATTGAGTTAAACGGAAAGATATATCAGAGTAAATTTGATAAATGTCAAAATGGTTTTTTATCAATGCAGTCTAGTCATATGTGTATGGGAGTGTATATTGTTCCAGATGAAGCGGTTAGTAATTTTATTCCTGCTGATAGTTATTTAGTGGGTAATTATGCTGCAAATGATCAGGATACAAGAAACGAAGTAGATGAAAAAATGCACAGTTATAGCTCTGATGTCTTATTGATTAATACAAGAATTCAAATTTCAAGTAGTAGTGTGTCTATGGGAGCTATGGTTATCTTTATTGGTTTATATATAGGAATTGTATTTTTGATTTCTTGTGCTGCTATCTTGGCACTCAAAGAGTTGTCACAAAGCATTGATAATAAAGGAAAATATCAGATTTTAAGGAACGTTGGTGTTGATGAAAAAATGATTAATCGTTCTTTATTTAAGCAAATAGCTGTTTATTTTGCTTTCCCGCTTATCTTAGCATTGATTCATTCAATTTTTGGTATCCAGGTTTGCAATATAATGCTGCAAACATTTAATCAGGCTAATGTATTTGATGCTATTATAACGACTGGAATCTTTTTAGTTATTATTTATGGTGGTTATTTTATCATCACATACCAGTGTAGTAAAAGTATTATTAAAGATAAGTAGAGGATTATACTGACGAGGGGATTCACTTCAATTTTATATACTAGTAATTGAGGTATAGATTATATGTTATGATGATAACAAGTAGGTGATAAAATGAGTGAGTTTGAAAAGATGAGAGCGGGAGAAATTTATAATCCCCGAGATTTAAAACTGATCTATATGTATGATAAGACAGCGCGGCGTTTGCATAGGTATAATAAAAGGTGTTTTCATGTATATAATATGCGAAGCCGCTTAATGAAAAAAATTATTAATACAAGCGGTAATTTTTGGATTCATCCGCCATTTCAATGTGATTATGGCTGTAATATCTATTTGGGAAAAGATGTTATGATTAATTACGGCTGTGTGTTTTTAGATGTTTGTGAAATTAAGATCGGTGATAATACTCTGATTGGTCCACATACCCAAATATATACTGCCTGTCATTCAATCGATCCACAAGAGCGTTTAAAAGAAATTGAATTTGGGAAAGCAGTTACCATTGGGAATAATGTTTGGATTGGTGGAAACTGTACTATTTTACCAGGAGTTACGATTGGCGATAATAGCGTTATTGGAGCAGGCAGTGTGGTAACTAAAGATGTTCCTGCTAACGTACTAGCTTATGGCAATCCATGTCAACTAAAAAAGAAGATATGATTTTATAAAGTTCTTAAGCTTTTGCTAAGAACTTTTCATTATTCTTGACATTTGTCCAGCAATAGTATAAATTTATATCATACTAATATAGTAGGAAAAGAGGGATAGGATGATTTCCGTAAAGATATTAAAAAATAAAAAGATTTTTGAATGGGAACGAATGTATGGCTGTTGTCATAATTAATAATGTTGTTAAATAAATTTATTAAGGAAAGAGGACAGTTAAATGAATATAAATATTTTTGAATTAGGAGCCGTGCTTCTTGCAGGTGTTTTCTTCGCAATTATCTATTTTCTAGGTAAAGTGAAGAAGTATGATTTTGGGCTTTTAACTATTTTAGGATTAGTTTTTGGGGTAGCCGTAGGATTGATTTTTAAAGGACATTATTTGTATTTAGAAGCAATCGGAACGATTTATTCGCATTTGATCTTAGCGATCGTTATCCCGCTATTATTATTCAGTATTATTTCAAGTATTACAAATTTAGGAACATCGATCAAATTAAAGAAAATAAGTGCCAAAGCGATAATATTTTTATTATTAAACACCCTACTAGCTAGTACTATAACACTGACCTTAGCAGTAGTAACTAAAGTTGGAAGTGGCATAAATTATCAATTGGCAAGTGATTATAAAGCGGTGGAAGTTCCGGCATTCATCGATACGATCATTAATTTATTTCCAAGCAATTTGGCTAACAGTTGGGTAAATGGCGAAGTAGTACCTATTGTAATTTTCGCTGTAATTGTTGCGATTGCCTACAATAAGATTGCCCGTAATCAGCAAAAAGCTGTTTTACCGTTTAAGCATTTTATAGATGCCGGAAATCGTGTGATGGGAGAGGTTGTTAACTTTGTTATTAGCTTTACACCGTATGCTGTATTAGCATTGATTGCACGTGCAGTAAGCAAGAGTGCTCTAAGTGATCTGATTCCGCTATTGAGCGTCTTAGGATTAGCATATTTATTGAGTATAATCCAAATTTTTGGGGTAACCAGTGTTTTATTAAAGGTGGTAGGAAAGTTAAATCCGCTTAATTTCTTTAAAGGAATTTGGCCGGCTGGGGTAGTAGCATTCACTTCTCAAAGTAGTATTGGGACAATTCCTGTCACTGTTAGACAACTTACAAAGAAACTAGGAGTTAATGAAGATGTTGCTTCATTTGTAGCTAGTTTAGGGGCTAATCTAGGTATGCCGGGATGTGCAGGAATTTGGCCAGTTTTATTAGCAGTCTTCGCAATAAATGTTTTGGGGATTGATTATTCAATCGGCCAGTATATATTTTTAATTGTTTTAGCTGTAGTAGTATCAATTGGAACTGTTGGGGTGCCTGGTACTGCAACCATTACTGCTACTGCATTATTTGCTTCAGCAGGCTTACCGATTGAAATTATTGTTTTATTAGCACCTATTTCAAGTATTGTAGATATGGCAAGAACAGCAACTAATGTTGTTGGTGCCGCTAGTGCTGCAATGTTAGTTGCCCGAAGTGAAAATGAATTAGACCTTGCTGTTTATAATAATGAAACAATCGGACAGCCGGATTTAGAAATAATTTAAAAATAGAAGCTATGAAGATAAATTCATAGCTTTTTTATGTTCATATTTTAGTGAAAACAATCTATCTGGAAAAATAATCAAGAATAGTTATTTTTCTTTATTTGTATAATTTTGACATTTTTATGATTTTGTTTCATATAAATTATTGATAAAGCCAAAAATGAGCATGTTTTTATATAAAAACACTGGTTAAAGCGGTATAATTGGTATTGTAATATGATATCTATTGTGATATATTGTAAACAGATATTAGATAGAGGCGCGAATTGTTAAGAAGTTTTTACCATAAGATGCAAACCAGGTAAAAAGGGAGGAGCGTTCGCCGAAGAGATAAATGATTGCATGCGTTTATCCTCTGGGCTTATAGTGAAGATCTATAAGACTGTCATTATCAATAGATAATGGTGAGCTATCATTGTTCATACGCTGTTTATGTTGCAATGATACTCATTGCAACTTTTTTTGTAAAGGAGAACAATGATGGAAAATATTATTGATGCAGTGAGCTACGAAGAAAATATTATTCAATTACAACTTAGAAATGTTCCTAAACACCCAATGATTATTGCCAAGATATTTACAATCTTGAGTGAGTGTGGGGTAAATGTAGATATGATTTCTCAAGTAATGATTGAAGATGCGATGCAAATTGAGATTACACTTGATGAAAAATATCAAAAGAATCTTAATGATGCAATTATGAGATTAAAAGATGAGGTTAAGCAATTAGAAATTGCGACTAATCGTAAATATTTTAAAATTGCAGTTGGGGGAAAATTACTAGAAACGACCCCTGGGGCAGCGGCTAAAGTATTTACTATTTTAGGGGATAACAACATTCATTTTTATCAAGTAACAACCTCTAAACGAACAATCTCGTTTATTGTTGATAAGAAACACAAAGAATTAGCAATGAAAAAATTAGATGAAGCTTTTGGCTTAAATATATAGGAGGAAATTATGGCTATTTTTGAAGGTAGTGCAGTAGCACTAGTATTACCAATGCATGAAGATGGAAGTATTGATTATGATGGATTTAGATGTCAGGTTCAAAGAATGCTTGATGGCGGTGTACAAGCTTTATTAGTTAATGGAACTACTGGTGAAACTGCAACGATTCATATTGATGATGAATTTAAATTATTAGATATTACATTAGAGATGGCAGCGGGAACTGGTGTAAAGGTTATCGCTGGAGCAGGATCAAATGACACCGCAACAGCTTTAAAGAAAGCACATTATGCTAAAGAAAAAGGGGCTGATGCAATTTTAGTTGTAACTCCATATTACAATAAAACAAGTCAGCGTGGTTTGATCAAACATTATACGACAGTTGCTGATGCAGTAGATATTCCAATGATTTTATATAATGTTCCAGGAAGAACGGGAATAAATATTAATGTTGCAACAGTTGTTGAATTAGCTAAACATAAAAATATTGTTGCTATGAAAGATGCAACAGATAATATTGCATATGCAATGGAAGTTTTAGCTAAAACTCAAGGTATGGATTTTGATATGTATTCAGGATGTGATGATAATATCTTGCCATTTATTTGTGCCGGAGGAAAAGGAGTTATTTCAGTATTATCAAATATTTATCCACGCCAAACTGAATTGTTGGCTCAATTAGCATTAAAAGGTGATTTACCTAAAGCTCAAGAATTGGCCTATGCTCTTGAGCCGGTATGTCGCTATTTGTTCATTGATGTTAATCCAATTATGCCTAAAGCTGCATTAGCAAGAATGAATGTATGTAAACCGACATTGAGATTGCCTTTGATTGAAACAACCGAAGAAAATAAAAAATTATTGTTTGATGCGATGGATGCATTTGAAAAGTTGGGGTTTTAAGATGAAAGTATTAGTATATGGATATGGATTAATGGGGAAAAAGATTGCCCATAAAGTAAGAAGTCAAAATGATATGGAATTAATGGGAATTGTAAGTTATGAATTTGATGAAAAAGTTCCTGAAAAAACATATAGTTCATTAAAAGAGTGCGATGAAAAAGCCGATGTCATCATCGACTTTTCTCATCCGAACAATTTAAATGATATTTTAACGTATGCATTAGCGAATCAAACAAAATTAGTAATTGCTACGACAGGTTATAGTCAAGAACAGCTTGATCAAATTAAAGAAGCATCTAAAGAAATTGCTATCTTTCAATCATATAACACATCATTTGGGGTGCAGATGGTTACAAAAATGTTACGACAATTCGCAAAAGAATTTTATGACGCAGGATATGATATTGAGATCCTTGAAAAACATCATAATCAGAAAATTGATGCACCTTCAGGAACTGCTGAATTATTATATGAAGTTATGGCTGAGGAAATTGATGGCGTAGAAGCGTGTTATGATCGCAGCAGTCGTCATGAAAAACGAAAGAAAGAAGAAATTGGGATCCAGTCATTGCGTGGGGGAACAATTTTTGGGGAACACACGATTATGTTTGCGGGAGTAGATGAAATTATTGAAATCAAGCATACGGCTTTATCAAAAGAAGTATTTGTTCAAGGTGCGATTAGTGCTGCTTATGCACTAAATGATAAAGATAATGGTTTATTTACTTTAAAATCATTATATTAATAGGGGGAAAATATGGTCTTACAAACGGAATTTGCACAAATTAAAAATAATAACTTATACATAGATGATGTTAAAGCAACAGAGTTAGCAAAAAAATATGGAACACCTTTATATGTTATGTCTGAAGGACATATTAGACATCAATTTAATAAATTAAAAACGAAAATGATTGAAAAGTATGAAAATACACTACCATTATTTGCATCAAAATCATTTTCTTGTATTGCAATTTATAAAATTGCTAAAGAATATGGTGTTGGAATCGATTGTGTATCAGCGGGTGAGATTTCAGTTGCTTTAAAAAGTGGATTTGATCCTAAAAAGATTTATTTCCATGGAAATAATAAATTACCATCAGAAATAGAATACGCGTTAGAAAACGGGGTAGAAAATTTTGTAATAGATAATTTTTATGAAATAGATTTAGTCCAAGAAATTGCTTCGAGATTAGGTGTCAAAATAAATGGGATTGTCAGAATCACACCGGGGGTTTATGCAGGAGGTCATGACTATATTCGAGTTGGTGCCAAAGATACAAAATTTGGTTTTAGCAGCCATGATAATACATATCTAAAAGCAATCAAAAAGGTAATTGATGCTCCAAATATTAATTTTGATGGAATACATTGTCATGTTGGCAGCCAAATTGAAGATATTCAAGCGTATGTTTTAGCAATGAATAAATTTGTTGAAATTGCTTATGAAATTTATGATATTTTTGGAATTGTAATTAATAAATTAAATGCAGGTGGTGGTTTTGGAATTGCTTATACAGCTGCTGATAACCCATTAGAATTTGAAACAGTAGTTGATACGATCATGGAAATCATTACTAAAGGATTTGATGCTCGGGGATTAAAACGTCCGATGGTCCTAGTTGAGCCTGGTCGTTATTGTGTAGGAAATGCTGGAATCACATTATATACCGTCGGGTCATCTAAATATATTAAAGATATTCGTGATTATATTACAGTTGATGGTGGGATGACTGATAATATTCGTTCTAGCTTATATGCTGCTAAATATGATGCTATTATTGCAAATAAAGCAGAAATGCCGACGGATCACCTAATTACTGTTGCTGGAAAGAACTGTGAATCTGGGGATATTTTAATTAAGGATATTATGTTACAAGACCCAGAGCCCGGAGATATTCTGGCAATGTTTTCAACAGGAGCGTATCATTATTCAATGTCATCAAATTATAATCAATTGCCAAAACCGGCAGTGGTATTTACGTATGAAGGTAAGGATCGTGAAGTGATTCGTCGCCAGACATTTGATGATTTAGTTTATTACGACATTGATTCAAAATATTAATTAAAGCGGCATATGCCGCTTTAAACATAGATGGAGGAATTTATGGAATTAACCTATAAGAATATTAAAGAGATTTCGCAAGAGAGATTAGTTGATTTATTTAAATCGGTAGAGTGGGAGTCAGCGAACTATCCTGCTCAATTAGTACAGGCAATAAAAAACTATGGAAGTGTTTTTAGCGCTTGGGATAATGATAAGTGTGTTGGTCTGGTTGCTTCGATGGACGATAGTATCATGGTTGCTTATGTTCATTATGTTTTAGTCAATCCACAATATCAAAAATATGGAATTGGTAAAAAACTGATGCAAATGATGCTGGAACATTATAAGGACTATCATAAAGTTTGTTTGATTGGTGTAAATACTGCTGTTGGTTTTTATGAACATCTTGGTTTTGAAGTTAATGAAAAAGCAAAACCAATGTTTTATCTGAATAAGAATTATTAATAAAAAATGACTTTTTAAGGAGTCATTTTTATTTAGTCTTATTTTTGGGCAATTACACAAATAGTTTTACTTGTTTTATCATATTTTTGTCCAATGACATCTTTATAAAAATCAAGTTTAGTAAAGCCGGCATTTTTTAAGTCTTTCTCTAATTCTTTCAGGGAAAAAGTATGTTCCCAGATATTATAAGTAGTTATTCTATCTTCGTTAATGACAGTATACTGATTTAAAAATGTATGGACATTATCATAACGATAAAAAGCATTTAAAACTAAGTGCCAGTCATTATGCCAAAAACCATTTTCATTTATTTGCCAATTTTTATGTTCTACCGCTCCATCATATTGTAAAGGAGTAAAGACATCAAATAATAAAGCGCCTTTGGGGGATAATGTGTTATAGATCTTTTGCAAGAGCTTTTTCCTAGTAGCAGGAGGAAGGACACCAAAATCACAATAAATTAAAGTAACTAAATCATAGTGCTGTCTAAAGTTCGATTTGGTATAGTCACTACGAAGGTAAATAATATCAAATCCTTTTTGTTTGGCGGAAGCCTGAGCATAACTGATTGACCGTTTTGATAGATCGATACCAGTAACCTGATAACCATACTGATAGAATAATTCAGCATAAATACCGGGGCCACAACCAAGATCAAGTAAGTTGTTATAATGATGATTAGGTAGTACAGTATTGATCCAGGCAACTGATTTTTTTACAAAGTCAAGTTTACGGGTAGCTGATTCTTGGTTCTCGTTAAGATGAGCTTTTAACATGCCTTTTGAAATATGAGGGTCGTCCCAAATACTTGCTGTACTTTGTTCAAATAATTTAGGTCGCGTATTTAATTGTTTTAATATATCTTTCATCGTGTTTTGTCCTTTCGTATGATCCGGTAACTAGATAAAATAAAAAACTGTGGTTATTTCCACAGTTAAGAGTTTTGACTATTAATGTGGAAATTAAAATAATCATTTGGGCATAACAATAAAACCTGTTTTTGACAGGTAAAAAATTATGCATTTTTGATTATCTAAGTTTTCCACGTTTCACTTATGTTACTGATTATGTAACATCAAGTGCGCCGGACAAAATCATCTCCTTAATAGTTACCGTAATTAAATTATATAGTATTTGTAAAGTAAAAACAATTAATAAAAGCCATAACTGCTATGGCTTTTATTAATTTATAATTTGTCTGTTTTAAGACATAGATAATCAATTTCAGCAGGAGTTAATCTTATTTTTAACGCCTCAGCACATGAATCAAATTCACTTTTATTACGACTGCCAACAATAGCTGCAACATCAAATGGCTGGTCAAGTACATATGCAAGGGCAATATTGATTGAAGGAACCCCTTTGAGTTTTCTTAATTCTTTAGCTCGTTTTAATCGTTCAAAGTTTTCTGGAGTAAAGAAAGCATCTTTAATGTCCTGAGGTGCGTTATCATCGTAAATATCAGCGAAGAAACCGTGTCCTTGAGCGGCCAGCTAAATAGAGTAACATCTTTATTTTGATGCCATTTAGCAAAATCGTCATCTGCATAGACACAGCCAGGCCAACGTGTTTTCGCGACATGGGCTAAAGAATAAGATGGATTATTTACTGATAATCCTTGGTAGCCCATTTGTTGGCAATATTCTACTGCCGCTTGAACACGATCTAGTTCCCAATTGGATACACCATAAGTAGTAATTAAACCTTCTTGACGATGCTGTTCTAAACGATCCATTATTTCATTGACAGGGACACTAGGATCATCGCGATGAAGTAAGTAAATATCAAAATGATCGCACCCTGTATGAAGTAAACTATAATGAAGATCGTCAGTAATAATATCTGGCTTTACTCGCCAATACTCTGGATGATGGCAGCCTTCAGGGGTAATAATTGGGTGACATGCTTTATCCATAATTACTAATTGATCGCGATTATTACGAGAATCAAACCATTTTTTTAAAACTCGTTCAGATTCACAAGCATGTTCTCCATCTTTGTTTGCCCCATAAAATCTACCTGTGTCGATTACTGTTCCTCCAGCAGCAACATATTGATCCAACATTGTAAAAATTTCTTCTTCAAAGGCTGGATTAAACCAGGCTGTACCCATAATTAATTTTGAAATCGGTTTGTCTAAACCTTTAATGTTAATATATTCCATTTTTTCATCTCCTAAGCAGTTTTTTTGATTAAATAAGTATTTAAGATAAGACCGATGATTGCAACACCAATAGCAATTAAATAGACATTGTTATAGGCAAGGGGGCCGGCTTCACTGTTAACAAAATTAGCAGCTATCTGAGGTCCAAATAGAGAGCCGATTGAATTAGGAATAATTCATACACTATCATCACAATATATTCCAGATACAATCAGAGGTTATCTCCAGCAATATCCCCAAACAGAGTTTAAAATTCAAACTGATAAAACAGAAAATATTATTAAAGGGCTAAAAGAACATAAATATGACATAGGTTTTTGTGGAAAAATAATTGCTCCAGAATTAGTTTTTATTCCTGTTTTATATCAGGAATTTGTTGCTGTTGTTCCACCAGATCACGAACTTGCAAATAAGCAGGAGATAAGTTTAGAAGAATTAGTAAACTATGATTTAGTAGGCTATCTTGATGATTTAGTAATTGCTCAAACAGTTAAAGAAATTTTTGCAGAACATAAATTGGAGCCCCGCTATATTTCTAAACAGGAAAATGAATTATTGATTGGTGGGATGATCAATCAAGGGTTTGGTGTAGGAATCGCTGCTAATACATCATTTTTAAAAGAATTTGATTTAAAGGTCATTCCTTTAAAATTAAAAAAAGATTACCGTGTAATCTATCTAGTTTATAATAAAGTAGATTATATTTCAGCAGCTGCAGAAAACTTTATCAACTATATTGCAATTAATAAAATAAATTTATAAAAAATTGCTGAAATGCAGTAACTCTTTAATCACTGTTTAATAATTTTGTTGTCTGTAAAGCTCTTGCTAAGATAACATAAATAATAATGCCACCAGCAGTCTGCATAGTTAGACCAGGTAAAGCTCCAAGTGCAGCGGGCCAAGTAAATAAAAAAGTTTCAGCTGCTGTATAAGCTATAATTTGGAAAACGCCACCACCAATTGCACTTATTATTTTACTTGGATACTGTTCCCAAATAATTCCCATGATCCAGGCCATAATGAATTTAATAATTAAAGTTGGTCCGATCCAGATAGCTGCACCACATAGTAAATCGGCTAAAGCACCTCCTAATGCACCAGCAAAGGCACCATCTCTTTTACCTAGAATCAATACACTTAAAAAGATCATACTGTCGCCCATATGAAAGTATCCTCCAGTAGCTGGATTGGGAATTCTAATACTGAATGTTCCAACAAAAATTAGGGCTATCATTAGTGCTGTTTTTGCGAGTTGATTTGTTTTTTCATTAATCATTTCTAATCCCCCTTTAGAATTGATAATATAATAGCAAAATATTGACCATATCTTAATAACCAATAATAAGATATTTTAAAAGGACAGTTTAAATTAATATAGAGAAAAAGTAATCTATGTAGTGACCAACTTTAGGAGGTCACTTTTTATATGAAGTAGAGTAAAGAACTTAAATTAGAATGTATTTAAAAACATAAAAAATGGTGAATGCATAAAAGGACCACCAGGAATTAAACATGAAGTTTTTATAATTAAGTTCTTCGCTGGTCTAGGATATTTGATTCACTTGGAGAAATAGGATTAGAACATGGAAGAACAACCATATCTGTTGAACAAAGAATCGAATTGATTAATAGAGTTTAAAACAAGAGAACAACTCAAAGCTGCAATGAGTGAATATATCGAATATTATAATAACGAGAGAATCAATACAAAAAGAAAAGGATTGAGTCCACTTGCATATAGACAACAATCCTTTCAAGATTTAGCTTTAATTTAATGTGTCCAACTTTTTGGGAATACTACACTAAATCACTTTTTTCTTTGGTTTATTTAATTCCTCATGGATACCTTGCATTTTATAATCCAGATTAGAAATTGTTTTAGCACATTCAATTAGCTCATCACGAACTCCATCAGGAACTTCATTATCAGCTTTATATCGCAAGTGATGTTCTAAACTTGCCCAAAAGTCCATCGCAATCGTTCTAATTTGAATTTCTACAGTAGTTGGCTGAACTTTCTCTGCTAAGAAGATAGGAACTTCAACAACTAGATGTAAACTACGATAACCATTCTCCTTGGGATGTTTAATGTAATCTTTTTTGGCAATAAGTTTAATATCACTTTGTTTTATTAATAAATCAGCAATTTTATAGACATCGCTAACATAATTACAAATAACGCGAACACCAGCAATATCAGTCAAATTAGTTACAATAGAATCTAAAGATACTTCTAGGCCCCGTTTTTCTAGTTTTCCCAATATACTGTTTACAGATTTTAAACGATATTCCATATGATGAATAGGATTATGATCATGTTTTATTTTAAACTCATCATCAAGAATTTCTAATTTTGTTCTTACTTCTTTAATTCCCGCATCATAAAGTTGTTGCAGCGCCATAAATTCTTGTAAAGTGTCAGTTATATCTGTATTAGGAACTAGTGCGGTAAAAGGATCACTGACAATTTCCTTTTGCATAATTCGATTAGTCATAAAATACCCCTTTATTAAATATTTTTTGTATAACTTAATCATAGTTGGTAATAATGAACTTGAGGTGAACTAGATGAAAAAAACAATTGTAGTATTATTAATTATGATGAATATTGTATCAGTAAATGCTTCAAGTAATGACCCAAAATATAAAATAATTGCCAATAGTAATAGTGATAAAGATATTAAGACAATGTATGAAACAAAAGATGACTTAATTAAAGACTATAAAGATTGGATTAAAAGTGTTGATGATGTTGATCAAGCACTAGCTGATCATCAAAAAGATTATCAAGCTAAGTATTATAATGGAGAATATACAATTGTCCTAGGCGCTGGCAAAGGAAAGGAACTTACGGGTACTTTGAAGGCAAGTTATTGTGTAAGTAGTAAAGAAATTAAAAAGAAATCATTTTTTGCAGAATTATTTTCTTAAGATTATCAGTGAAGCGAATTCTTCTAGTTGGTTATATCCAACTTTTGGAACTCACTTTACTGATAGTCTTTTATTATGTCCTAAATATAACTGAAATATGCTATACTATTTAATAGAGTAGTAATGAAAGGAGTCAGAGATGAAAACAGTAAAAGATGCTGAAATCTTTTGTCAATATATAGCCCATGAGTATCTTGGGAAGCGTAATTATAAGTTATTAGAAGATATAATTGATAAAAGGATTACAATCATTGGGACGGGAGCTCACGAGGTTAGTCGCAACATTCAAGAACTTATGACGGCTTTGAATAAAGAAGCAGAACTTTGGGATGGAACTTTTATAATTGAAGATGAATGGTATCAGGGAACTGAATTAGCTGATAACTTATTTGTAGTAATTGGCCAAATTGAGGGCCGACAAAATAGTAACGACCAGTTAGTCTATAGTTTTTCATCACGAGTAACCTTTATTATTGAATATCATGATATGCAGTGGAAGATTATCCATGTTCATCAATCAGTACCGGATTATAGTCAAGGTGATGATGAGTTTTTCCCACAACGGATTGTCGAAGAAAGTAATGCTCAGTTAAAAAAGGAAATTGCTGAAAAGACGAAGGAATTAGAGATGTCCAATCAACAAGTAATCTATAATTTAAGACATGATTATCTTACTGGAATATTAAATCGTCCATCACTTGAAAAAGAAGTTACTGAAGCGATGAGTAATCATCAGTATGGAGTGATCTTAGTATTAGACATAGATTATTTTAAAGAAGTTAATGATAATAATGGTCATCCGTATGGTGATGAGGTTTTGATAAAATTAGCTAATACAATGCAAGAAAGTTTTAAATCAGGAATTTGTGGTCGCATTGGCGGTGATGAATTTATCATTTATCTGGCTTTAGACGATGCTAATTATGATGCAATTGAAAAGACTATTAAAGAATTTAAACAAAATTGGCAGAAGAATATTACAACAATTGATAGAAGCAGCACAATTACTTTAAGTATCGGGGGAGCATATTATCCTAAACATGGTAAAAATTATCAAGAGTTGTGGTCTAATGCCGATAAAGCACTATATTTAAGTAAAAATAATGGTCGAAACAGAATATCTATATATCAACTCTAAACAGTTCTCGAAAGGGAACTGTTTTATGTTTAAAATAAATCGTTTCGTTAATAATTTAAGAGGTCAAACATATAATAAAATTAGAGGTGGAACATGTTAACAAAATTTGATGAACAAGCCCAAAAAGCAATTGTGGTAGGCGAAAGTATTGCTTTTGATTTAGGTCATAATAATGTCGGTAGTGAACATTTACTGCTATCGCTGTTAAAGATAAGTGATTCCAAATTACGGGAATTAGTTAAGAAATATGATGTTGATGATAAAAATATATATGAGGATATAAAAAGGTTGTTTGGGACAAATGATGATCAACCTTTTTATATGGAGTATAGTGATGCTGTAAAAAGTATCTTAGAAGCAGCAATGGAAATCACTAATCAACAAAATAAAAGTAAAGTAACGCTTAATATCCTAACAATTGCTTTATTGCAGAGTGAAGAAAGTGTAGCTCACGAATTATTAAAGAAATATAAAGTTGATTTTGAAGAAATTATCTATCAATTAAATGAAAGTAGTGAATTAGAAACTAAATTAGATCAGATTCAATCACTAGTTAATCTTAATAAGAAAGTAAAACAGGGTGAACATTTAATTGTTGGTAGACAAAAAGAATTAGAAAAATTATGTATGATTTTAAGTAAGAAAGAAAAAAATAATGCGTTGATTATTGGTGAAGCTGGTGTAGGTAAGTCAGCTTTAGTAGAAAAATTAGCGTATTTAATTAATCAAAAACAAGTAAATGAAGGATTAAAAAAGAAAATTATTTATGAATTGAGCTTATCTAGTATTGTTGCAGGAACAAAATATCGTGGTGAATTTGAAGAAAAGCTACGAAAGATTATTGATAAGGTAAAGGAAATGGATAATGTCATCATTTTTATTGATGAGATCCATAATATTATTGGAGCTGGTGGCGCCGAAGGGGCTATTGATGCTGCTAATATTTTAAAACCGTATTTAGCGAGAAAAGATCTAACGATTATTGGTGCAACAACGACAGAAGAATATTTCCAGCATTTTGAAAAGGATCAAGCAATGAATCGACGTTTTAGTGTTATTACACTAAAAGAAAATACTAAAGAAGAAACATTAGAAATTTTACAGAAAACTAAATTATTTTATGAGCAATTTCATCAGATTGAAGTCGATAATGAAGTTTTAACATATTTAGTTGATAATGTTGATCGTTATATCAAAAATCGAACTTTCCCTGATAAAGCCATCGATATTTTTGATTTAGCTTGTGTTAAAGCCCGATTTAAGCAGCAACATATTATTACTAAACAAATTGTTAAAGATGTTATAGAAGAATATACATCAGTTAAGATAAGTGAGGATTATGATTATGATGAAATTAAAGCAAAATTGAATCATCATATTATTGGACAAAGTAAAGCGATTGAACAAATAATCAATCAATTAAAATTAACAAAACAGTCAAAACAACCAAGTGCAGTAATGTTATTTGTTGGAAATAGTGGTGTTGGAAAAAGTGAAAGTGCAAAACAGCTTTCAAAACTTTTGGGGCGTAAATTGATTCGCTTAGATATGAGTGAATATCGTGATAGCAGCAGTGTTCAAAAGATAATTGGAGCAGCCCCGGGATATGTTGGTTATGATAAACCAAGTTTATTACTGGGACAATTACAAACCTATCCTAAAAGTATTATTCTTTTAGATGAAATTGATAAAGCAAGTCAAGATGTTATAAATCTTTTTCTTCAAGTATTTGATGAAGGTTATTTAGAAGATAGTCATAAACGAAAAGTATATTTTAATAATACAATTATTATTATGACGTCAAATAAAGGGACTGCTAAAAATACATTAGGATTTAAAAAGAATAATCATAGTAGTAAAGTTAAGAATTTTTTTAGTGATGAATTATTAAGCCGTATCGATGAAATAATTAATTTTAAGAATTTAACAAAAATGGATTTAAAGAAAATTATTCGTAAAAATTGTCCTCATGAGGTTAAAGAAGAAGATATTGAGTTGATTTTAAAGGAATATGATATGAAACTTCAAGGAAGAGGAATTGTTAAAGCAGCTAATAAATATTTTCAAAATAAAGCGAAGGCCCAAAGTTAATTGAGTCTTCGCTTTTTCCATAAAATAATTAATAGTGTGATGATTGCAATAATCAGTGCGTATTGTTTAACATATTTACTAATTAAGATCCAGTTATTTCCTAAAATAATTCCAAGAACTACTAAAATACTATTCCAAATGATTGTACCAATCAAAGTATAAAATGAGAAACTAAAGAAGTTCATTTTAGTAATTCCGGCAGGCAGAGAAATCAATGATCTAACAATCGGAATCAAGCGACCAATAAGAACAGAGATTTTTCCATATTGTTCAAACCAGTTAAGGGAACGGGATAGATCATGACGTTTAAAATAAAATCGGACTAGAAGCTTTTCGAGTCGTTCTAGATTGATTAAGTAGCCAAACCAATATAGAATCACTGCGCCTAAATAAGAACCAAGCGAAGCAACTGTAATTACGCCTAGAGGTGTTAGGTTTGTGATCGTTGTCATGAAACCGCCAAAAGTTAAAATTATTTCACATGGGATAGGCGGAAATAAATTTTCAATCGCAATTAAAAGAAAGATTGCCTTGTAGCCGTAGGTGTTAATATAAGCGAGAAGGTTTGTGAGCATAAGTGACCTCCTGTTTTGATAATGGGATTACTTTATTAGCCAGATAGATCAATAAGTTATCAAATGGTAATAGAATAATAGTTGAAATGATATTAAAGAAAGTATGCATATAAGCAATTTGCATCATATAATTTGGAGTCAAGGATTCGATGAATGAAACTAGTGGGATAAATTTTGCTAAGATTACAAAAATAATAGTTCCGAGTACATTAATTAAGATATGAATAGCACTTAAACGTTTTGAACTGCGATCGCCATTAAGTGATGCTAAAACTGCGGTTATACAAGTGCCAATATTTTGACCATAAATAACATTGGTAGCCATTGCAAAACTAATTAATCCCTTTTGATAAATAGTTTGCAAGACGCCAACTGATGCAGTTGAGCTTTGAATCAACGCCGTAAAAACTGTTCCAACTAAAATAGCGGTTAAAGGATTGTCTAAATGACCAAACATATTAATAAAATATGGGGATGTTTGTAATGGTGCCAGAGCTACGGCCATACTGTCCATTGCTAAAAAAATCAATCCTAGGGCCATTAAGACACGTCCTAAATAAGCAATTTTATTTTTTAAGAACATTAGTAATAATCCAAGGACACATAAATAGATTGCTGACTGACCTAAATCTAAAGCAATCATGAGTCCAGTTACAGTAGTTCCGATATTAGCACCTAAAATAATCCAAGTTGCTTGATTTAATGAAATTAGATGACTATTAAGGAGACCGATGAGAATAATAGTAGTAGCAGAGGAACTATGAATTATTGCTGTGATGGCTGTTCCGGTGATAACACCTAAATATTTATTTGAAGATAGTTTATATAAAATATTTTCAAGCTTATCGTTTGCTAAGGTATCAAGGCTAGTTGACATTAGATGCATACTATAAAGAAAAACACCGAGACTAGCAATAAAACCAATTATATTTTTAGTAATAAAATCACTCCCTTATTATTACTAATTATATTAATAAATCGATAAATAATGTTTGTTTTCAAGATAATCATTAAATGTTACAATGAGTGAAAGGATGTGATATTGATGAATTATAGTGCGATTATTTTATGTGCTGGAAAAGGAAGCCGGAGTGGACTGGATTATAATAAAATGTTATATCGTTTTGGTAATCAAACTGTGTATCAAATGACGATGAAAACTTTTTTAAATGATCCGCGCTGTAAGCAGCTTGTTGTAGTTACAAAAGCGGATGAGATAACTGATTTAAAACAGTTAGTGACAGATAAGAGAATTGTTTATGTTTATGGAGGTAAAGAGCGTCAAGATAGTGTTTATAATGGCCTGCAGGTAGTTGACCAGGATCATGTATTAATCCATGATGGAGCTAGACCATATATAACGACAGAAAAAATAGATGATTTATTATTATGTTTAAAAGAATATGATGCCTGTTTATTGATGGTACCAGTTAAAGATACGATCAAACTTTGTTGTGATGATACTGTTGAGGTGACTTTGCCGAGGGCAAGATTGATGCAAGCTCAAACTCCGCAAGCCTTTAAAACGAGTTTAATTAAAGTTTGTTATCAACAGGCTCAAGATAGTGGGTTTATTGCTACTGATGATGCCTCATTGGTTGAAGAGTTTAGTACAGCTCCAGTCAAAGTTGTAATAGGCAGTTATGAGAATATTAAAATAACTACTCCTGAGGATCTTTAAATGAAGGAAAGAAATAATAATTTTATTACTCATAAAATCATTATAATCATTGTTTTATTAGGATTGATCATGGGGGCGTTAGTTTATCAGTTGCGCTTAGCAGGGGAAGGCGAAACTACGATAACAGCTAAAGAGTTAAAGGGACAGATAGTTGATATAACACATGAAACAATCAGTTTGCGTGATGATAATAATATTGTTTATACGGTGGATTGTCAAAAGGCCAAAATAAAAGGTGATGAGTTACAGTATGGGAACTTAGTAACTATCAAATATACGGGTAAACTCGAGCAAACAACCGCGATACAAGCAATTGATGTTTTAGGCTTAAATGTTCAAGCGGTTCAAGTTAGAAATGGTGGAACTGGTAATACGGATGCTACGATAGCTTCGCATAAGATTGCAGTAATGGTTGAAAAGATGACGTTAGAGCAGAAAATAGCACAATTATTTTTAGCTCGGTGTCCTGAAAGTCAAGCAGTTGAGTTGTTGTCACAATATCAATTAGGTGGCTATATGTTATATAATCGTGATTTTCATAATCGGACCCGTGAGGAAGTAATTGAAAATATTCAGTCATATCAAAAAGCAGTTACTATCCCGATGTTGATTGCAGTAGATGAAGAGGGCGGAACTGTAGTACGGGTTAGTAATAATTTACGCAGTAACAAATTTCGTTCTCCCCAAGATGTTTTTAAAGCAGGCGGGATGGACGCTATTATTAGTGATGCTACAGAAAAGTCGGAGTTTTTAAAAGAATTTGGAATTAATGTAAATATAGGTCCGGTAGCTGATGTTGCAATGAGTAAAGATGATTTTATCTATCAACGTTCATTTGGAACTGATCCTAATGAAACAGCTGAATTTGTGAAAAATGTCGTAAAGGCAATGAATGATATTAAGATGGGAAGTGTTTTAAAACATTTTCCCGGATATGGGAACGTTGCTGATAATCATACTGCTATATGCCACGATTCACGTGATTATGATTCGCTTGTCAATAATGATTTCTTACCATTTAAAGCTGGAATATCTGCAGGTGCAAATAGTATTTTGATTAGTCACATAGTAGTTGATAGTATTGATGATCAAAATCTAGCATCATTGTCACCTAGAGTGAGTAAGATTTTACGAGATGACTTAAATTATCATGGCGTTATTATTGCTGATGATATTTCAATGGCTAGTGCAAAAGCCTTTGGAAGTGAAGGTGAAGTTGCGCTTAAAGCGATTAAGGCAGGGAATGATTTAATTATGACTTCTAATCCTCAAGAACATATCTCGGCACTTATTGCAGCAGCTAAGAATGATGAAATATGTCTCAATTCGTTGGATCGTTCTGTAATGCGAATCTTAACTTGGAAAAGTCAGTTAGGGATACTGTAAAATATGATGATTTAATCAAATAAATCATTGCTTTGTTTTGATTGGTGTGCTATTATAATTGAGCATGTAAAAATATTATATTTACTGCCTGCTTATCCAAAGAGATAAGCCAATAGACCATAGGAGGTATAGAAATGAACAAGTATGAAATTATGTTTATTGTAAAACCTGACGTTGAAGATGACGCTAGAAACGCTTTAATCGAAAGTTTTAAAGGAATTTTAACTGCTAACGGTGGAACTGTTGATAACGTTGACGAATGGGGATTACGCGATTTAGCTTATGAAATCAAAGATTACAAAAAAGGGTACTATGTAGTTGTTGATGCTACTTGTACAGCTGCTGATGTTGCTGAATTTGAACGATTATCAAACATCAATGCATCTATGTTACGTCATTTAACTCTTCGCAAATAGAAGGAGGCGTACTAGATGATTAATAGAGTAGTCCTAGTAGGACGAATGACTAGAGATCCTGAACTTAGAAGAACACCACAAGGTGATGCGGTTACTTCTTTTACTTTAGCGGTAAATCGTAATTTTACAAGCAGAGATGGTCAACAACAAGCAGATTTTATTAATTGTGTTGTGTGGCGTAAACCTGCTGAAAATGTTGAGAGATATTGTTCTAAGGGAAGTTTAGTTGGTGTTGAAGGAAGAATCCAAACACGTAGCTATGACAATACTCAAGGTCAAAAGGTATATGTTGTAGAAGTTATTTGTGATAGTGTGCAATTCTTAGAAACAAGAGCTGCTCGTGAAAGGCAACCACAGCCACAACAACAAATGCAACAACCGTACCAACAACCACAAAATAATGATAATTTCTATGATATGAAAACAGTTGAATTAGAAAAAGAATTTGATAATTCAATTAATACATATGATATCATGGAAGATGATATTCAGTTTTAAAGAAAGGAGTTTTCAAAATGGCATTTAGAAAACAAAGAATGGGTAGAAAAAAAGTTTGCTACTTCACTAAAAACAAAATTACTTACATCGATTACAAAGATGTTGAATTATTAAAAAGATTCGTTTCAGCTAACGGGAAAATTATCCCAAGACGTGTAACTGGTACTAGCGCTAAATATCAAAGAATGTTAGCTACAGCTATCAAACGTGCTCGTCAAATGGCTTTATTACCATACGTTGGTGAATAATTGAAATTTAAACCCTTGATGAATTCAAGGGTTTTTCTTTTTTTCTAAAAGATTTGACATCAAAAAATCTTTTAAATAGAAATAATAGGTGTAAATATAGTGATTTATGGATGAGAAACCATTAAAAATCAATAAAATAAGTGTTATCATACGTTGGTGAATAATTTTGACTAATAAACCTTGATTAAATCAAGGTTTATTTATAGAACAGTTTGATTTAGCAAATCTTAGATATTGTTTAAAGTTATAGTTAACAAATCATATAATTTTATAAAAAGTAATTATATAATGAAAAAGATTATCTTTTTAAAATAATTGAATAAAAATGGCATTTAAGTATAATGAAAAGAAGAGGTGAGTATGATGATTGCAAGTGAGAGGTTTTTAAGAATAGTAAATACAGTTAATGAACGTGGGTTTATTTCAACAAAAGAACTTTCTGAAAACTTAGATGTAACAGAAACAACGATAAGAAGAGATTGTGAAGAACTTGAAAAACAAGGACTGCTGATAAGGGTTCATGGCGGAGCAAAAAGTATTGAGCAAAAAACAATTCTTTCAAATAAAGATGAAAAACAAATGAGCGAAAGAATTACTAATAATAAAGAGAAAGATTTAGTATGTAAAAAAGCAGCATCATTTATCAGGGATGGAGATTGTATATTTTTAGATGGTGGAACAAGTATTGTACCGATGCTAAAATATATAAAAGGAAAAAATGTTAAAATAGTAACACATAGTACCTTGATTGCAAATGGATTTAATGATTTTGAATCTGAATTATTTATGATTGGTGGTAAATATATTCCAGAATACAATATGTCAGTTGGTCCAATTACTTTAAGTGACTTAGAAAAGTTTAATTTTGATTATGCTTTCTTAAGTTGTGCCGGGATAGATATAGATAGAAAATTAGTCTATACAGCTGAAATGGATACAATGGCAGTAAAACAAAAAGCAATGGACTTAGCAGTAAAGAAGTATTTATTAATTGATTCATCAAAGTTAAGTGTTAAAGGTTTTTGTAGCTTTATTAGCAGTGATGATTTTGATGCAGTTATCTGTAATAAGGATGCTCATATGAATATTGATGATATTCCAGTAAATTATATTTTAACAAATGAAGATTAAATAAAGACATATTGAACTAGTTTGTTTGATATGTTTTTTTATACAAAAAAACAAAAACGAACAAAAATAAACAAATATATGTTTACAAATGTTTGTTTATGTGTTATTTTTTAATTAAGGAGGAAAGATAACGAACAAAAACAAACAAAAATAAATAGTTATCTATTAGAAAAATGAAAAAAATAACAAAAAAGGCAAATGAAATGAATTTAAAGGAGTTAGCATCTTATATTGACTATTCAGTTTTAAAACCAGAATTTACTGAACAGGAAATTATCGATCTAACAAAAGATGGAGTAAAGTTAAATTGTGCAACTATTTGCATTAATCCTGGTTATATGGATTTATGTGAGCCTTATGTTAAAGGAACAGACACAATGCTATGTCCAGTATGTGATTTTCCATTTGGAACAAGCTCAACAGAATCTAAAGTTAAACAAATTGAAATTGTGGCTAAATACGATTCGGTTAAAGAAATTGATATAGTCGCTAACTTTGGAATGATCAAAAGTGGAAAGTGGGAAGAAGTTTTAGCGGATATTAAAGCCTGTACCGAAGCGGCCCATAAATATGGAAGAGAAATTAAAGTTATTTTTGAGACTGATGCTTTAAATGAGTTACAAATAAGAAAAATGTGTCATATTTGTATAGAAGCGGGTGCTGATTTTGTTAAAACGAGTACTGGATTTTTAACGGGACATGAAGCTCATGGAGCGAGTTTGGAAATAATCAAAGTAATGATGGAAGAATGTGGTGATAAAATTAAGATTAAAGGAAGTGGATGTATTCGAACAAGAGAACATTTTTTACAATTGATTGATATGGGAATTGATCGTATGGGAGTTGGATATAGATCAGTATCTGTTGTGTTAGGGTTAGACTAGCTAATCAAAAGTGTTTACAAAAGCTAAGAAGAGAAGGGGGCGGTGTAAACGATGTTAAATAAAATGGCTAGTGAAGCTAGAAAAAGTATTATTAAAATGATATATGAAGCTAAATCTGGACATCCAGGTGGATCTTTATCTTGTATTGATATTTTAATGTACTTGTACCAAAAAGAATTAAAGCTAACTAAAGATAATATTAATTCTAATGAAAGAAATAAGCTGGTACTATCTAAAGGTCATGGGGCACCAGCTTTATATGCTGTATTAAAAGAAATGAAAGTGTTAGATGAAAAAGAGTTAATGACTTTTAGAAAAATTAATTCTTCTTTACAGGGGCATCCAAATATGAATGATACGAAAGGTGTAGATATGTCAACGGGATCATTAGGGCAGGGGATAAGTGCAGCTGTTGGAATCACTTTGGCAAATAAGTACAAAAATAATAATTATTATACTTATGTAATTTGTGGTGATGGAGAATTTGAGGAGGGACAAGTATATGAGGCTCTAATGGCAGCAAGTCATTATCAACTTAGTCATTTTATTCTTTTTCTTGACTATAATGGATTACAAATTGATGGAAAAATAGTCGATGTTATTGGGCCACAACCTTTCTTGGAAAAGTTCTTAGCTTTTGGTTTTGAAGTTATCAATATAAATGGTCATGATTTTGATGAAATTGAAGCAGCTGTGGAGATGGCAAAAAATAGTCAAAAACCTACTGCAATCATTGCTCATACAGTAAAAGGAAAAGGAATTTCATTTATGGAAAATGAGATTGAATGGCATGGAAAGGCTCCAAATCGTAAAGAAATGGAACAAGCTCTGAGGGAGTTAGGAGGTCATTAGGATGAAGATTGCAACAAGAGAGGCCTTTGGAGAAGCACTAAAAGAGCTAGTGATAAAAAATAACGATGTTATTGTTTTGGATGCGGATTTATCGCCCGCAACAAAAACATGTTATGCTAAGGAAGCAAGACCACAGCAATTTTATAGCACAGGAATTGCTGAAGCAAATATGGTCGGAATAGGTGCAGGTTTGGCGGTTCAGGGGTTAAAGCCTTTTGTAAGTTCATTTGCCATGTTTTTAGCAGGGCGTGCTTTTGAACAAATTAGGAATTCTATTGCTTACCCACATTTAAATGTAAAACTTTGTGCAACTCATGCCGGCTTGACTGTTGGCGAAGATGGAGCAACTCATCAATGTAATGAAGATATTGCTTTAATGCGAGTTTTGCCGGGCATGGTAGTTTTGCAACCGTGCGACGCAAATGAAACAAAAGCTATGATGCAGTTTATGGTTGACTATGATGGTCCTGTATATTTAAGAACGAGCAGATATGCAGTGGATAATATTTTGGACTCTAATTATAAATTTCTTTTAGGCGAAATCGTTCCAATTGTTAAAGGTTGTAAAATTGCTTTTTTAGCGACTGGTATTATGGTAAATGAGGCTAGGAAAGCTATTGAAATTTTAGCTAAAAATAATATATACCCGTCATTATACAATGTGTCCTCACTTAAACCAATAAATACGATGCAACTAAATTCAATTATAAATAGTTATGATCTTATCTTTACATTGGAAGAACACAATATTATAGGTGGTTTGTATAGTTTAGTTTGTGAGAAGTTGGATAAGCCTAAAAAGATATATCCAATTGCTATCCAAGATACATTTGGTGAAAGTGGAACACCAGAGGAATTAATGAGTAAATATAAGATTGATGCAGATTACCTAGTAAAGTCTGTATTAGAAACAGTGGAGGAATAAAAATGACAAAGTTTAAAGATGATTTTTTATGGGGTGGCAGTTTAGCAGCTAATCAATGCGAAGGTGCTTTTGATGCAGATGGAAGAGGTCTAGATTTAATGGATGTAATTCCGGGCGGATTAGAAGCAAGGCAGGCAGCATATGCTTCACCACTTGATTATATGAATGAAAATATTGAGTATTGTCCAAATAGAATTGCAATCGATTTTTACCATCGTTACAAAGAGGATATTGCTTTGTTTGGAGAGATGGGTTTCAAATGTTTACGTTTGTCAGTTAACTGGACGCGTTTATTTCCGTATGGAGATGAAGAACAACCAAATGAAAAAGGCCTAACATACTATGATAGTTTAATAGATGAATTACTTAAACATGGAATTCAACCTTTAATAACACTTAATCATTTTAATGTACCGTTGTATTTAGCAAAGCATTATGGTGGCTGGGCTAATCGAAAAATGATCGATTTCTACTGCCGACTAGTCCGTATGTTAATGACCCGTTATAAAGGAAAGGTAACAAAATGGTTAACTTTTTGTGAAATCAATGTTGGTTTATTTCAGCCCTATTCAACCCTAGGTTTATTATATAGAAAAGGTGATAATATTGAACAAATTAAGTATCAGGCAATGCATCATCAGTTACTCGCTTCAGCATTAGCAACAAAAATAGGACATGAGATTGATAAAAATAATCAAGTTGGATGTATGATTGCAGGTGGGGTCGTCTATCCGTATACTTGTCACCCATCAGATGTATTAAAAGCTTTTGAGGAAAATAATAAGGAACTAATGTTGACAGATGTTCAAGTTTTTGGAGAATATCCATATCATATGAAAGCTAAAATGAAAAAAGAAGGAATCACTATACATATGGAAAAAGATGATGAGGAGATTCTAAAAAATAATACAGTTGACTTTGTTGCTTTCAGTTATTATGCAAGTAAAGTAGTAACGACAGATCACAGATTAAAGATCAATAACTATGGCAAGTTACAAAATCCTTATTGTGATGCATCACAATGGGGATGGATCATTGATCCTCAAGGAATAAGAATTACATTGAATTTCTTACAAGAAAGATTTCATAAACCATTATTTATTGTTGAAAATGGTTTAGGAGCACCTGATGTTGTAGAAACAGATGGCTCAATTAAAGATGATTATAGAATAGAATATTTAAAAGCTCATATTGAACAAGTAAAACTAGCACTAGATGATGGAATTGATTTGATGGGTTACTTAACCTGGGGCCCAATAGATGTAATTTCAGCAACTGAAGGTCAAATGACAAAACGTTATGGGTTTATATATGTTGATCGAGATGATGAAGGAAAGGGAACATTAAAAAGATCAAAGAAAAAATCATTTAACTGGTATAAAAAAGTTATTCAATCAAATGGTGAGGAATTAGAAAATATTTAAAGCAGATAAGGGGATGAAGATCATGTCGAGAAAATGTATAATCGGACAATCTGGTGGGCCGACAGTAGTTATTAATGCAACATTAGCCGGGGTCATTCAAGGAGCTTTGAAAGCAGATTATGAGAAAATATATGGAATGATTAATGGAATAGATGGATTGTTAGATGAAAAGATGGTTGATTTAAGTAGTTTTAAAGATCAGAAGAATTTGTTTAAGTTGATTCATACACCAGCAATGTATTTAGGCTCATGTAGATATAAGATTTTCGAAAAGGATCAATCAATTAAGCAAAGAATAATTACAATATTAAATAAGTATGAAATTACTGACTTCTTTTATATTGGTGGTAATGATTCAATGGATACTATTGAAAAATTAAGTACTTATGCAAAAATATGTAATTGCCCAATCAACTTTATTGGTATCCCTAAAACAATTGACAATGATCTTATGAATATTGATTATACACCAGGATACCCTTCTGCCTGTCATTATGTTGCTACCTCATTATGTGAAATTGCTTTTGACAGTGTTATATATCCAATAAAATCAGTAACGATCGTAGAAATTATGGGGCGAGATGCTGGCTGGTTAACAGCTTCAGCACAACTTGTTAATGAAGTCTATCCTGATTCTATCGATTTAATTTATATGCCGGAAAACATTTTTGATGAAAATGACTTTCTTGAACAGATCAAAGATAAATTAAAAAAGAAGGATCACTGTATTATTGCTGTATCTGAAGGTATTCGAGATCAATATGGAATGTGTGTATCACTAGATAGTGGGATTCAAAAAGATGCATTTGGTCATTTATCAAATAATGGCTGTTCAAATTATCTAAAAAAACTTATCGGTGACCATCTTGGCTGTAAAGTACGGGCCATTCAGTTAAGTACCCTTCAGCGTTGTGCAGCACATTTAGCCAGTTACATAGACATAGAAAATGCTTTACGTATTGGTAGTTATGCAATAAATTGTGCGTTGGATAAACGAACGGGGATTATGGTCACAATTTCAAAAAATAGAAATGAATTTTTATTAAGTCACGTTGATATTCATAAAGTAGCAAATCATGTTAAACCATTTCCATTAGAATGGATTGATGAAAAGAATAAGAAGATTAAAAAAGAATATATTGATTATGTGGTTCCTTTAATATATAAAAGTGGACAAATTGAGCTTCCTCAATATTTGCAATTAAATGAAAGATAGTCAGGCTTTTAATCTTCTTAATCAATTTTTAGCGATAAATACATATGATGAGAAGAAAAAGTATGATCTGATTTTAGTATTAGGAAATGCTATTGCTGAAACTGGATTAATAGCTTATCAACTATACAAAACAGGGCATGCTTATCACTTCATGATTGCTGGAGGAAAAGGTCATACTACAGATATTTTAATCAATACGATTAAAGAGAAGTATGATATTAAAGATATTACTAAAAGAAGTGAAGCAGAATTATTTAAGTATCTTATTGAAGAAAATTATGGGGTAGACAATACTATTTTATTAGAAAAAGAATCTACTAATTGTGGGGAAAATATTCAGTTTGCTTTCAAACTTCTCAAAAAAGAAGACATTATAGTAAAAAATATTTTATTGGTTCATGATCCTCTTATGCAAAGGCGAATCGATGCAACTGCAAGACATTATGCTCCACATATAAATTTTGATAATTATAGATGTTTTTTGCCAGTTGTTGAGAATATTGGATTTGAACTTAAAAATAATATTTGGGGCTTATGGTCAAAAGAACGATATATTTCACTTTTATTAGGAGAAATGAAGAGAGTCATCGATGATAAAGATGGCTATGGACCAAATGGTAAGCAGTATATTGAACATGTTGAAGTTCCTCAAAAGATACTGGCGGCATATAGATATATCTTTTTTCGATATGGTAAATATCAAAGGAAATAAAAACTTTATCAATAATATTTAGACTTTTGGTGAAACAAAAGTCTTTTTTATGATTTCTTAATTTTGGAAATGAATTGATAAACGGTGTAAACAATATTATTGTGTAAATATAAATTAAAAGGAGGAAAGAAGATATGAAAAAGGCAGCAGTTATTGTAGCTCCAGGGTTTGAAGAAGGGGAGACGTTATCTATTATAGATATTATTCGTCGTGCTAATTTTCAATGCGATATGATCGGTTTTGAAAAGGATGTTGCAGGAGCACATGATATTATTGTGAAATGTGACAGCGTACTAAATGATGAGGTAATTGATTATGATATGATTATTTTACCAGGAGGGTATCCCGGTGCTGCTAACTTAAGAGATAATACAAGGTTAATCGAAATTTTAAATATAATGGCACAAAAAAACAAGTATATTTGTGCCATATGTGCAGCTCCGATTGTTTTAGAAAAGGCGGGATTACTAAAAGGAAAAAACTATACTGCTTATGTGGGATACGAGCAAAAAATAAAACAAGGAAATTACTTACATGATAAAGTGGTGATTGATGGGAAAATTGTAACGAGTCGCGGTCCAGCAACAGTTTATGCATTTGCATATAAGCTGGTAGATTTATTGGGTGGCAATTCACTAGCTCTCAAAAAAAGAATGGTCTATTTTAATGCTTTTGATGTTAAGGAGGATGAATAGTATGAGAAAAGCTGCAGTATTGGTAGTAGATGGATACGAAGAAAGTGAAACAGTGACGATTGTAGACTTGTTAAGAAGAGCCGGAATTGAGTGTCATACATTTGGTTTTGCTGAACAGTACGTTAGGGGGATGCAGGGGATGATGATAAAAGTAGATAAGATTTTTAGTGATGAGATCAAAAATTATGATATGCTGGTTTTACCTGGCGGAAGACCAGGGGGTGTGAATTTAGGAGCAAATCCACTGGTTATTGAAATGGTTCAATACTATAATGAAAATGGAAAGTATTTAGCAGCAATATGTTCTGGAACAATTGTTTTATCAAAGGCAAGAGTTATCGACGGTAAAAATGTGACTGGCTATACTGGATATGCCGATAAATTAGTAGGTGGAGAATTTGTTGATAAGGTTGTTGTTTTTGATCAGAATATTATAACAAGCCAAGGGCCAGCAACATCATATCCATTTGCATTTAAGATTATCGAAGTGTTAGGTCAAGATGTTAGTGAAATGAAGGAAAGACTATTATATAACTTTGCTGGTGGAAGATAAGTGAAAGTGAGTGATAATAATGATCTATGATAAATTACCAATAGTTTTTTTAAGTACGCTTGTCAGCGAAAAAAATGGTTCAACTAATAGCCAGATAGCAGCATATATTTTGAATCACCTTGAGGAAGTTCAAAATCTTGGAATCAAGGAAATTGCTAAGGAATGCAATGTTGCGGTAAGCTCAATTTCCCGTTTTTGTAAAGAAGTAGGTTTAAGGGACTTTGCTGAATTAAAAGAACTGTTGTTGTCAACAGATTTATCTTTTGAAGATCATTCACACGCAACTTCGAAACAAGCAAGACTGCATGATTATAGTCATAAAGTAAGAGAAAGTATTATCATGGTTGAAAAATCAATTGATATGGATGCAGTAATTGATTTATGTAAGGATATCAATGAATATCAAAAGGTAGCCATTTTTGGTTTGTTAAAAGCTGGAGCAGTAGCTTTTAATTTGCAAGGTGACTTATTAATGCTGAATAAACAGGTATATACTAATATCTCCTATTCTCAACAAATTCAATATATTGTTGCGGCTGATGAAGATGATTTGATTATAATTTTTTCGTATACAGGTGCATATTTTGATTATCAAGATTTAAGAGCTTTGAAAAAAAGATTAACAGCACCTAAAATATGGATGATATCGAGTGATGACAGAGAGTATCCTGAATGTATTGATCGAACAATTTTATTTAAATCGTTACAAGATCAAAACAGTCATCCTTATCAATTACAATTTATTGCCGGACTAATTGCTCAAGAATATTCACGTTTGCATCAGCTTAAATAATAGGAAAGAATGACTTTTGTTAAAAGTCATTCTTTTTCATTTTGTTCATTTTCTTGAATAATTAAATTAGTAATTTCTCGTGATTCCGTATTTTTAGCGAGTTCAGTTTTAAAAGTATAATGCTGATCATAGGCTGTTGTAAAAAAGCAAGAATATAATACATCTAAAATAAGTGAGATGGATTCTAGTGAAGAATAAGCACCAATTTTTGAATATGATTTTTCTCTTGTTGTAACCCGTAAAACAATATCAGCTAATCGAGTTAAACTATTTTCACCAATACTTGTTATTGCGATAATAGGGACATTCTTTTTCTTTAAAATATTAGCAATTTTAATAATTTCACCAGATTCTCCAGAATATGAAAGACAAATTCCTAAATCATTAGAATTGGCCATCATTGCTTCTTGATAGATATTGCTATTTAACACAAAAACTTCAGCATTTTTACCGATGTGGCGTAATTTAAAAACAAATTCTTCAGCTGGAAATGATAAATTAGAAACACCAAAAACTTTAACAGTATTACTTTTTTGTAATGCTCTCACTGCTTTTTGCAGTGTATCGTGATGAATTAATGAAAGGGTATCATTAAGACTTTCAGTTTTTAACTGTGTTATTTTGTTAGCGATATTCATAATTGAATCTGTTTTTAAAAAAGGTTGATTGGCATCTATATTTAAATGACTTTTGTGCAAATATTGAACTTCTTCTAAAAAGGCGTTTTTAAAATTATTATAACCACTGAATCCTAATTTTTTAGAAATTCTAACCAATAGCGATGGTGAAGTATATGTTTCACCAGCAATCATCGTTGTCGAATAATCTTTTATTCGCTCTTGTTTTGTTAAGATAAAATCAATAACTATTTCTTCACTTGGAGAAAATTTTGTGTTTTTCATTTTTTCTTGTAATAGCATTGCTCGCCCTCCTGGTATTATCGTTTCTATTATATTCTATCATAACAAATATGATAAGCAATGGATTAAGCAAAGCGGTTTGTAAAAGGCTTTTACAAATGATACTTGTATTTATAAAGATAAATGAGAAAGCTTTTCTAAAAGGATAAAACTAGCTTTAATGTCATCTTTATTTGAATTAAGATAGGTTTATCAAAAGGAGGAAGATTTATGAAAGTAGTTGTTATTGGGGCATGTGGACATATCGGTTCATATTTAGTGCCTAAATTAGTGAAGGGAGGGTTTAAAGTTGTAGCAATTAGTCGGGGTAAAAGTAAGCCATACATAAATGATCCTGCTTGGAAGATGGTAGAACAAGTAGTTTTAGATCGTAATAAAGATGAAGACTTTGCTTATAAAGTTGCTAAAATGAATGCTGATATTGTTGTAGACTTAATCAACTTTAATATCGAAGATACGAAAAAAATGGTTACAGCATTGAAGGAAATTAAGATATCTCATTATTTATATTGTTCATCGATTTGGGCTCATGGTCGAGCAGAATTTTTACCAGCTGATCCAAATAGTTTAAAAGAGCCTTTGGATGATTATGGAGTTGATAAATATCAAAGTGAGTTGTATTTAAAAGAACAGTATCGCAAAAATGGTTTTCCAGCAACGATAATTATACCAGGTCAAATTTCTGGACCAGGCTGGACAATTATTAATCCTCTTGGGAATACAGACTTTTCAGTATTTCAAAAAATTGCAAATGGGCAGGAAATCTATTTACCAAATTTAGGTATGGAAACTTTACATCATGTCCATGGTGATGATGTTGCGCAAATGTTTTATCAGGCAATCACTCATAGAAATCAAGCATTAGGAGAGAGTTTTCATGCGGTTGAAAGAGAATCAATGACTTTATATGGGTATGCTAAAGCAATGTACCGTTATTTTAATCAAGAGCCTAAAATTAAATTTTTGTCATGGGAAAAATGGTGTAAATATGTTAATGATGATGAATTAATAGATCATACTTATTATCATATTGCAAGAAGTGGGGAATATAGTATTGAAAATGCACAAAAATTGTTAGAATATTCACCTAAATATACAACCTTAGAAACAGTGGAACAAGCAGTAGCCAGCTATATTGAAAGAGGGATTATTACCTTATAATTAAGAATAAATATAAATAAAAAGAGCATAATGATTTTATAGAATAAAAGGAGCGTACAAATAATGATTGAACCAGATACTATAAAATTATTACGAGAATGTGATGCAGGGATTAAGATGGGTGCAGCTTCAATCGATGATGTTTTAGATTATGCACATGATGAAACGTTAAGACAGCATTTAATTGACTGCAAAAGAGAACATGAGCAGTTAAAAGAAGAGATTCAAACTCTTTTAGATAAGTTTCATGATGAAGGCAAAGAACCTAATCCAATGGCTAAAGGCATGTCTTGGGTCAAGACAAATGCTAAATTGGTTATGCATGAATCTGATCAAACGATTGCCGATCTAATAACTGATGGATGCAATATGGGAGTAAAATCTCTTAATAAATATCTTAATCAATATGAAGCAGCTGATGAAAAAACGAAAGATATTACAAAAAGATTAATTAATCTTGAGGAAAAATTAGTAATTGATATTCGGCAGTTTTTATAAATAGCAAAAAAGCCTTTTACATATAGTAAATGGCTTTTTTTATTGTTGAACTTAATTTAAAAGATAGATCGAAAGATTTAAATAACCAGCAAAAGTTACCCAAATAAGATATGGGAGCATTAGATAGCCAGCTAATTTATTTGTTTTGTAAAATAGGATTGCTGTTATTAAGATAAGCAGCCATAAAATTATTAGCCAAATAAAGGCAAGTAAGTACAACCTAAGATTAAAGAAGATAATAGGCCAAATAAAATTGAAAAAAAGCTGAATCTTATAAATGAAAAGAGTTACATGCTGAGAAGACTCTGTAGTCAAGACTAGATAGGATGCTATTCCCATTAAAATATATAGAACAGTCCAAACGATTGGAAATAGCCATCCCGGTGGTGATAGCACTGGCTTTTGAATTGTTTCAAATGTGGTCATAGCATCGTGTGTAAGAAATGCTGAAAGAGTACCTACAAAAAGGGGAATAATAATACATATAATTAATTTCTGCCATTGAATTTTTATAAAATCACCTCATCAAAAATATATGAAAAAAATAAAATTATATGCTTGTTGATAAAATTTAGGGTATAATATCCTGAGTAAAAGAGTTTTAGAGAAAAGGTGATTGTAGATTACTGAGGTTGTGGTAAAATAATTATGTGATGAGCTAGATATAAGGAGGAATAATCATGGCATTATTTGATGATCTAAGTAAAAAAGCAGCAAAACTGACAGAAAAAACAATTGAAAAATCATCTGAATTAGCGGATGTCGCGAAAACGAGAGTGAGTATAAAAAGTGCTCAGGCTGATTTAGATGAGAAGTTTATTGAATTAGGCAAACTGTATTATGAAATTATTAGTAATGATAATATTTTTGATGAAAAGACAGCAGCAATCGTTCAGGAAATTGACAGTATTAATACACGAATAAAAGAATTAGAAGCAAATTTGGATAAATAAAACCTGTTGAGGATCATACTTCAACAGGTTTTTCATATTCTTTTTCAATATCATGCCAAAATTCAGCGTTTTTAATTCCTAAATTATCAGGGTGGAAAATTGGATCTTTTCCTTCCTTTTTTTGAATACTATAGTCTTTTAAACATTTAAAAGCAATTTTACCTAACAATAAAATTACGACAATATTCATGATTGCCATAAAGCCCATCAAAACATCAGCTAGATCCCAAATAGTATTAAAACTAGCTTGGGCACCAAAGAAAATTATAATTACAGTAATAATTCTAAAAATAAATAAAGCTTTTTTGTTGTCAATAATAAATTTAAAATTACTTTCAGCATAGCAATAGTTTCCAATCAAAGAAGAAAAAGCAAATAAGAAAATAGAAATTGTTATAAAATGAATACCAAATTCACCTACTTCAGCAAAAATAGCTTGTTGAACATACGGCATTCCTGTTAATCCAGATTCTGTCCCATAATTTAGTAACATAAAAGCAGTAGTGGAACAAATTAACATAGTATCAATAAAAACAGAGATGGTTTGTACTAAACCTTGTTTTACAGGATGAGAAACATCTGCGGTTGCTCCAGCGTTCGGTGCGGATCCCATTCCAGCTTCGTTAGAAAAAAGCCCACGTTTGATTCCATGCATTACACAAGAGCCGGCAAATCCTCCTGCAATCGCTTTAAAATCAAATGCTTGATTAAAAATATCACTAAATATTTCTGGTAGCTGATTAAGATTGCTAAAGGTTATGTATAAACCAAGTAATATATATAAAATAGCCATGACTGGTACAACTTTGGAGCTAATGATCCCGATTCGATGGACTCCGCCAAAAATAACCGCAGCAGTAGCTAAAGCTAAAACTGCACCAATAACAAAGGCAACTAATTCATTGTTTGAAAAATAATATTCGACGGCACTACTAACATTATATGCTTGCAATGGATTAAAGCCAAAAATAAAGCAAGCAATCAACAGACACGAAAAAATAATTCCTAACCAGCGTTTTCCGATAGCTTTTTCAATATAATAAGCTGGTCCTCCACGAAATGAGTCGCCGTCTTTTTCTTTATAGACTTGGGCTAAGGTTGATTCAATAAAAGCACTGGCTCCACCAATCAGAGCAATTATCCACATCCAAAAAATAGAACCAGCTCCACCAGCAGCCAAAGCTGTAGCAACACCAGCAATATTACCAGTTCCTACTCGTGATGCAGTTGAAATCATTAGTGCTTGAAAAGATGAAACACCATCATCATGATGTGATTTTTCCTTAAGAAGTCGAATTCCTTCTGGTAACATTCTAAATTGAACAAATTTAGTTCGAATTGTAAAATACACCCCGGTTGCAACAAGCAGAGCAATTAAAATATTGCTATATAAAAATTCATTGATTAATCCAAGTAATTCTTGAATTGATATCACGCATTCACTTCCTTTCATTAATTAATCTTGATTATAAAGCGCAAAAATGCATTATAATCATACTTTTGTATGTTACCATGTTTGATTTCTACTGTAAATAAGAATGCACAAAAAGTGTATCCATTAGGATACACTTTTAGACAAATTATTGATGATACTTATCCTCAAATTCTTGTAAAGAAATTGGTTTAGAATAATAAAACCCTTGAATAATATTGCAGCCTAAACAAACCAACAGTTCTATTTGTTTTTCAGTTTCAACTCCTTCAGCGACACAGGCAACATTAATTTTTTTACACATTTCAATTATATGATGTAAGATAGTTTGACATTTATCGTTATTTACTAATGTGTCGATCATTGATTTATCAATTTTTAATTCATCAAAATTTAAAGTTGATAATAATGACATATTTGCATATTTAGCACCGAAGTCATCTAGTGAAATATTAAAACCGAGATCTTTAATGCGCTTAGAAATCGTAGCAATGATACTACGATCGATATTTCCAATGCTTTCAGTAATTTCAAGAGTTATGAAATTGTTAGGAATATTATACTTATTTTTAATTCGTTTTAAGGAATTAGTAAAGTCAGATTCTAGAAGGGTAAGGCGAGAAATATTGACAGAAATAGGAATTAATTCTTTTCCTTCTTTTTGCCAACGCTCAAGAATTTCACAAATTTGTTCAAACATATAAAAATCTAAGTAACGAGTCATTCGTTCTTTTTCTAATGTGGGAATAAATTTATTTGGCATGATTAAGCCGTGACCGGGATATTCAAGTCGGACCAAAGCTTCGGCCGAAACAACTTTGTTTTGATCAATATCAAATTTTGGCTGTAAGTAAACAACAAATTGTTTTGCTTTAAAACATTTGAGAAGATTTTCAAGTTTTTTAGGTGAATAGTGTTTTTTATATGTATCAGCTCGTTCATAGTATATTTGTTTGTTGATCATCATTAATTCTTCGGCTTGGTGAATCAAATCATTAATATCCATGTTATCTTCACTCCATGTGTATCCAAGTGAGACACCATTTGGAGTTGAACCGAGTAAAGTATCTTCCATCTGCTTAGTAGCTTCAATAAATTGTTTATACTCAAGATCGTTTACAATAATGATGAATTCATCACCACTTAATCTAAAGATTTTTTCGCTTGGGAAATATGAATTCATAATACTAGAAATAATCGTAATTATTTTATCACCATGGTAATGTCCAAAATCGCGATTAATTTCTTTCAAGCCGTTGATATCTGCAAGAATGACTCCTTGAGAGTAAACAGCACTATTTTCATAACTCAAAAATTGAGTAAAACTATTACGATTAAGTAAGCCGCTTAAGTTATCGTGATAAAGATTGTACTGTGTTTTTTCATATAATCGACGTTTCTTTATCTCGTTGACGATAGAAAAATTGATAGAATCAAGTAATGCAATTGTATTTTGGTTAATTGAAGGATTGTCAACACCAATATAGCCTGCAAAAATGCCAGTTTCCTCATAGGGAATTGTCACTAAAGAATGGGCTTCACGACTAATAAAGTGTGCATATTCTCGAGGATGCTCTTTTTTGATGGCTTCACAATCATTGATAATTAGATTGTTATGATGTTCAAAAGCTTCATAAATATAAGGAATTTCATTTAAATCAATCCGCTGTAGTTGGTCACGATAGTGAGGATAGTTTTCTCGGCACCATTCATAAGTGTTTGAACCAATTTTTGTATTTAGGTCAATTTCAACGATATATGCTCTTGTTGCTTGGTAAAAATTGCCAATGATCTCTAAAACGTTGTTAATAGCTTCTTCAAGAGTGTCCGGAATTGTCAAGGCTTGAAGACAATCTAAAATCGTTTTTTCAATTGCAAATTCAGTAGGAACACGTTGAAGATTGAAGTTATGAGTATCAGAAACATCAACAGCAATTTCCATTCGCATAGGTGTTCCTTCCCATAATACTAATTTATCTTTAACAATATAGTCTTTATTTAGATGCTGATTGCTAAACTCCCAAATATAAAATTCATTAAGATTTAATTTAGCATTAGTACAAAATGGGCAGGGGCTAGTTCG
The DNA here is from genome assembly GCF_014131695.1 of Thomasclavelia ramosa DSM 1402. Taxonomy (NCBI): domain Bacteria; kingdom Bacillati; phylum Bacillota; class Erysipelotrichia; order Erysipelotrichales; family Coprobacillaceae; genus Thomasclavelia; species Thomasclavelia ramosa. Next base: position 3,129,250 of record NZ_CP036346.1, on the reverse strand, counting down.
ACCTTGTAGAGCTTCGTAACATTTAATATGATTATATTCTCCCGCTTCAATTCCGGTGATTTCACGTCCCTTTCGATTTAAGTATAGTAATTCATAAGTATCTAGGCTGCTAACATAAACAATTTCATCAAGTTCATCAATTAGCCAGCCTTTACTAATATAATTAGTTACAGGAGTTATATCCTGATAGCTATCATTAAAAGCAAAATATTGCGATTTGCCCAGTTTTTTTGCTCGATAGAGAGCAGAATCGGTTTGTTCAAACAATTCGTGTAATGTTTTACCGTCATCAGGGCTAAAAGTAATACCAATTGAACTGCTGATCGTATACTCTTGATAATTTGATGAGTAATAAAGATGAAGTTCTTCAAGAATGATACTAGCTTTATGGTAAACATATTTCTTGGAGGGAATATCTTTAATGAAAATAATGAATTCATCGCCGCCATAACGCCCAATAATTGCTTTGTTATTAAAAATATTTGTTAGCTTATGAGCAATCTCACATAAAACGGTATCCCCAAAACTATGACCAAGATTATCGTTGATATTTTTAAAGTTATCAATATCAATCAATAATAAAGCACTACTAGACTCTCTTTTTTTATTTAAATATTCATTAACAATTTGACCAAAAGCGGTTCGATTGTATAGTTTAGTGAGCGGATCGGATTGAGATTGGCGCAATAATTCTAATTCATGTATTTTCTTATCATTAATATCTTTTACATAGACAAAGCCAAATAATTTATTTGTTTCACCAACGTGTAAGAGATGAATCGTTGTACTGACCCAGCCTTGTTTTTGAGTTGCATTGAGCGAACGATATTCACAATATACTTCCGTAATCCCCTGTTCAAATAATTTCTTTAAACGGTGAGGATGTAATTCTTGGTAGAATTTATTTTTATCATCAGGATGGACGCATTTTTTAGTCCAGCGAAGTAAAAACTCACTATAACTACAGTTAGTGTTTAAGTCAACTAGTTTTAACATGTTAACGGTATTTTCGATAATATCTTCGATAATTAAATCATCATCAATATTAATTTCATAGGATACTAAAGCATCTGATGCTATTGCTGCTTTAAACTGTCCCTCATGAAGATATTTTTGATGACTGATTTCTAGATTTTTTAAAACTTTTTTGTTTTCAGTAATATTTTCGACTAAACAAATTATATATACTGACTGATTATTGTATATAAAGGATAGTCTGGAACGAGTCCAAATCAAGTCATTATCTTTATTAAATGATTGAGTCTCAATTTCGAGAAATTCTTCTTTCTTTTGAATGATACTAGTAATTGTATTTTTTACTTTTTGATAATCATTAGAATAGGGAAGAGAATAGTTGAAGCCGTCATTACGCTTGTATTTAAAAAGTTGATAATAAAGATCATTAGCATATTCAAAATGAAAATTATGACGATATGTAATGATTGCACAAGCAGTATTTAAATGGTTACAGATCTTAGTGATCATATCAAGATTATATGGATTAACTGGCATTCTATTTTCCTCCTTATTAAATTAGAAAAAATAGCTCTACCTCATTATACTACTAAAGCAATTATATCGGTTGAATTATTTTAATGTTTGATTAATATTCCAGCAATGATCTAATGGTCCACTGCCATGACCTAGGTTAAGATTAGCTTTTAAAGCCCCGGTAATATAGACTTTAGCTCTAGTAACGCTTTCTTCAATTGAATATTCTAAAGCTAGATTGGAAGCAATTGCTGAAGAAAGGGTACAGCCAGTGCCATGAGTATTAGGATTATTAATTTTTTCTCCTGTCAACCAAGTAATATTTCCCCGGTAATAAAGAAGGTCATCAGCCCGTTCTTCAAAATGGCCCCCTTTGATCAAAATGTAGCCGTGGTACCATTCACTAATCATCTTTGCGGCTGTAATCATGTCATCTTTAGTATTAATTTTTAAATTTGTTAAAACCTGTGCTTCAGGGATATTAGGGGTAATAATAGTAGCTAATGGAATAAGCTTTTCTTTCAAGAGTCTTAGAGCATTGTCAGCTAATAAACGAGATCCGCTAGTAGAAACCATAACAGGATCAACAACGATAGGACAATCTTTTTGTGATGTTAATTTATTTACGATCATTTCAATTAATACTGGACTGGAAACCATTCCAATTTTAATTGCATCAGGATAAATATCTTCAAAGACACAGTCAAACTGTTCGGCTAAAAAATCAGGTTTTACTTCCATAATATCTCTAACACCTAATGTGTTTTGGGCCACTAAGGCAGTAATAATACTCATCCCGTAGACTTTATGAGCTGTCATGGTTTTTAGATCCGCTTGAACTCCTGCTCCACCTGTTGGATCAGTTCCTGCGATAGTTAGAACTTTTTTCATAATCATATCTCCATTTCTGATAAATTTTTTAAATTTAAATCACTTATTTTGCAAATTTCATCCCAATCATCTTGATTACTTTGATCTGCAACGGCCCATACTGTAAAACCTTGCTTTTTTGCAGCAATTATTGCATGAAGGGCATCTTCAATAACAATGCATTCATCTTTATGGAGGTGTAATGCAGAGATTGCATAATTGTAGGCCTCGCCACTGCGTTTATCTAAAGTAGTATGATCACATGTAATAATTTCATCAAATTTTGATGTTAGATTATATTTATCAAGAATGTTAATTGTTGCTTGATAATTATTTGCAGTTAATAAGCACAGTTTTTTATGATGGTTAAAACAGTTAGTAATAAATTCCAAAGCCCCTGGTTTTAAGGGAATTTCGCTTAAATAAATATGATTCAATAAACTATTAACTTCATTGATTAAAACATCAAGAGGCTCTTTTAATTGATATGTCTCAGCGATGTATTTAATTGCTTGGTTAATTGATAGTGGTGCCAAGATATCTTTAAGATTTGCCTCAGGGGTAATTCCTTTTAATTCGAGAAAACGACTGCCTAATTCATTCCAAATGTGCATCGAATCAAGCAGAGTTCCATCCATGTCAATGATATAACCTTTAATCATAGATTCCTCGGGCATGTGCTTTTAATTTAGCGGCTGCTTCTTTTATATCAGGAGCGCTCATAATGGCTGAAACAACAGCAATACCATCAATTTTTGTTCCTTTTAAGAGTAGGCAATTGTCTTGGTTGATACCACCGATTGCTACAACAGGTAAGCCAATTTTTGTAGTTATTTCATGTAATTGGGTAAAGCTCACTGCTGTAGCATCATCTTTAGTTGAAGTATTGAACATGGCTCCCACTCCTAAATAATCAGCACCATCTTCCTTGGCGGCAAGAGCTTCTTTTAAGTTGTGAGCAGAAACCCCAATAATTTTATGAGGACCGATTATTTTTCGAACTCTTTTAACAGGCTGATCATCTTGACCGATATGAATTCCATCACTGTCTACAGCCAATGCTACGGCTACATTATCGTTGATGATAAAGGGAATATGGTATTTAGAACAAATTGTTTTGACTTTTTTTGCTTGAATAGTAAATTCTTCATCGGTTAAATTTTTTTCGCGTAATTGAACCATTGTTACTCCACCTAAAATAGCTTGTTCAATATCTTCTTCAAGTGGACGATCGTTCAACCAGCTGCGGTCGCTGACTAAATATAGTTCTAGCATGTTTCTAGTGAAGTTCAATTTTAACACCGGCTTTCAATTGATAATAATTAATTGTACTCAAGGCATCGATTAAATGCATTCTAAAACTGCTTGTTCCACTATTGTCATTACGAACTCTTTGATCAGCTAACTCACCACAGTATCCCATCATTGCAATCGTATAAGCAGTAGTTTCTAAAAGATCATTTTGACCAATAGCGGTTGTTGCTCCAAGAATTGCCGATAACATACAACCTGTTCCTGTGATTCGTGACATCATTGCACAACCGTTAGTGATTACATAGGTTTTTTCTTGATTGGCAACAATATCAGTTGCTCCAGTGATTGCGATTACGGCACCGGTTTCTTGACTAAATTTCTTAGCAAAACTAATAACTTCATTAAGATTTTCAGCTGTTACAATATCATTGATATTGGCATCGACTCCTTGAGTTGAAGTCATATTCATTGCTAGGGCTTTTATTTCGGAAATATTTCCTCGAATAACACTAAAATTAATTTCTTCAAGTAGTTTTTTTGCAGTATTAGTCCGAAGCTTGCTAGCTCCAGCACCAACAGGATCGAGAACAACAGGGTGATTTAAATGGTTAGCCATTTTTCCTGCTTTGATCATTGAAGCAACTGTCCTTTCATTCAGCGTACCAATATTGATTACTAAAGCATTACAGATTGTTGTAATTTCCTCAACTTCATGAATGTCATCAGCCATAATGGGGCTGCCATTAACAGCTAAGATGGCATTAGCACAATCATTGACAGTAACATAGTTAGTAATGCAATGCACAATTGGATTGCGTAATTTAATTTCTTCTAAAACTTTTTCAAACATATTCTTCCTCACTTTCTTAAAGCACTAAAAAGAGAATATGCCAAGTGCCATATTCCCTACTTATTGTTAGTGAGTATGTCCCTACGTTGGCATTATCCAAATCAGGTTAGCGGTCGAAGTTCACAACTTCCTCTCAGCCTGTTTACAAGCTCCCGTGCTTTAACTATATCATAGCATTTTCAAACTATTTCAGCAAACTAAGTATCAAAATTTTTTTGCGTTGATAATAAAAGAAGATTGAAATGCATAATTATATCGAGTATAATTAGTAGGGTTAGCGTTAAAACCCAGAACGGAGCGATAAAATGAAAAATAATTATGATGTTGTGGTTGTTGGAGCGGGACCAGCAGGAATCATGGCCTGCTATGAACTGTATTTGAAACAGCCGGAATTGAACGTATTGCTTATAGATAAAGGTCAGGATGTTATGAAACGTCACTGTCCAATCAAGGAAAAGAAGATCAAGTCCTGTCCAATCATCAGGAACAATGAACCGGGCTGTCTTCCTGCCTGTTCGATTACAGCCGGATTTGGCGGTGCCGGTGCCTATTCTGACGGTAAATTCAATATTACCAGTGAATTTGGCGGCTGGCTGACTGACTATCTTTCAACCAATGAGGTTGAAGATGTAATCAACTATGTTGACAATCTTTATTTAAAACACGGAGCAACCAGAGAAATAACGGATCCTACGACTGACAAGGTCAAAGAAATTGAACATCGAGGCTATGCAGTAGGATTAAAACTGCTGCGGGCCAAGGTAAGACATTTAGGAACAGAAGAGAATCTGCGGATCATGACAGAAATGTCAACGGAACTGAAAGAACATATTGATATGGCATTTAGAACAGCTGTAAAGGAAGTGCTGGTTGAAGACGGACATGCTGTCGGGGTAGTTCTGGAAAATGATGAGGTCATCAAAGCGAAGAAGATCGTACTGGCACCGGGACGAGACGGTTCTGCCTGGCTGACAAAAGTACTGAAACAGCATGGACTGGAGCTTTATAATAATCAGGTCGATATAGGAGTGCGGGTAGAGACCAGCAATATCGTAATGGAAGAGATCAACAGCAATCTGTATGAAGGTAAATTTGTCTATAATACAAGTGTCGGAACAAAAGTAAGAACATTCTGTTCAAATCCGTCAGGGCATGTAGTAATAGAGAATCACAGCGGGACGATGCTGGCGAACGGACATGCCTATCATGATCCGAAGCTGGGGAGCAAGAATACCAACTTTGCGCTGCTGGTATCCCATACCTTCAGCGAGCCGTTCAATGAACCGAATGAATTTGCACATGAGGTGAGCAGACTGGCGAACAAGCTGTCAAACGGATCAGTCATGGTGCAAAGATATGGAGATATCAAGAAAGGGAGAAGAACGACTTACAAGCGTTTGAAAGAAGGGTATACAGAGCCGACCTTAGCAGAGGCGGTACCGGGAGATCTGGGGCTGGTATTACCGTACAACACGATGAAATCAATTATCGAGATGATTGAGGCACTGGATAATGTAACACCGGGGATAGCGAATGAGCATACGTTGCTGTATGGAGTGGAAGCGAAATTCTATTCAGCGCGGCCAAAGGTAAGAGAAGGGTTTGAATGTGAAATAGATGATCTGTATGTAGCAGGTGATGGAGCCGGATTAACAAGAGGGCTGGCTCAGGCAGGAGCAAATGGAATCATCGTAGCACGTCATATTATTGAACATCTTAAATAGTAAGGTAAAAATCCTGTTTTAGACAGGATTTTTCTATTTTGACAGGTGTAGTATCATGGTGGTAAACTTAATAATAAGACCATAGGGAAGGAGAAACTTAAATGAATGTTTTTGTTACTTCATTATTAAAAATAATTAATAATCCGGATATTCAAGATACTAATTATAATATTGCTTATTATTTATTACTGCACTATTATGATGTTTTTGAAATGACACTTCAGGAAATTGCAGATGCATGTTATGTTTCTGTTTCTACTCTCAATCGCTTTTTTAGAATATTTGGATTTAAAAAATTTTCAATTATTAAAGATTTAATGCAAGTCCATGCGGCGGCACGAATAAGTCAGTTGGAGGAACGTTCGATTCGCAAAAATAATCAACAAGTTAATCAGCTTTTAAAACCGCTATTAGATAACGATGATTATTGGACAGTATCAGATCAAGGATTAATAAATCAGTGCTGTGAGATGATTAAAAAATGTAGCCGTGTTATTTTAATCGGTTCGAATGAGATGATGGATTCATTATTGCGTTTTCAAGGTGATATGGTGATGATGCAAAAACTTGTGATTCAAAATACTATTTATAATAATAATTATATCGAACCTCAAGCGGATGATTTAATTATTTTGCTTTCAATGACAGGAAGAATTGCGGAGTTAAAACCAACTTTGATTGAACATTTATTAGTGGGGAAAAACAATCTTATTTGTGTTGGCTATAAAAATTTTCTTTGTGAAAAAGCCCTATTTTTAAAAATTCCTAGTTACCTAGATGAGACGCTAGAAAATATGATTTTAGATAACTATTTTCAAAATATAGCTTATTGTTATTATGGTGGTTATTATGATAATAGGTAAACTAAACTTAATTTTGTGTACTTCTTCATATAATAGTAATGATTATCTTTTAGCAGCGTATCTGATCAAAAAAAGTAATCAGATTGAATCAATCAAGATGGTTGATATTTTAAAAGATACAAAAGTATCAAAATCAACTTTATTACGTTTTTTAAAAAAATTAGGCTATAAAAACTACACTGACGTTCAATACTTGATTACTAAAGAGAAAAAACATCAAGAAATATTTAAAGAGAGAATTATTGAGAAAAATTTAAGAGATAAGTTAGCAAAAAAACAAAGACTTATAGTAATTGGTGATAGTTACTCAGTTAGCTCACTAATTGTATATAAACAAAAGTTTTATGAAATTGGGATAGATTTAGATATCCAATTATCATTAAAGTCATATGGACAGATGGTAGTTGAAAAAAAGTTTACTGGGAGTGACTTAATAATAGTCGTATCTCTATATAAAAGTGATTTGGATTTAATGGCAGAATTTTTTAGTGGCTATCTTGAATTGAAACATTTTATTAAAGAACAAAAGATTGATCATTTATATGTAGGAAAGATTGCGACGGGGAATCGTAATCTTGATGAGTGCTATAGAATTGATGATAACATTAATTTTAGTGAAGCAATTTATCAGCTTTGTAGTTTGTTTGAGAAAATTTATAATTTTTATGCTTTGTAAGGTTCAAAATATGCCCCTTTTTATTATTTATCAATGATTTTCTTTATTATAGAAACCACGCCAAATAAAAGCAATTTCAAAATGAGGCTGTGATAAAATATTAATAGAAAAGAGAAAAGGAGGCTAGATTTATGAGAAGATTAAAATTAGGAATAATCAGCTTATTATGTTTATCATTTATAGAGGCTAATATAACAACATTGATGGCAGTAGCCAGCCGTTAGGTATATATTTACCGCATGACTATGATACAAATAAAACTTATAAGACAATTTATCTTGCACATGGTGGTGGGGGAAATGATGTTGAGTGGATGAATATCGCTTCAGCAAATAATATTATGGATAATCTAATTGCTGATGGTGAAGTGGCTGACGCAATTGTGGTTACTAAGGATAATACATATTTTAACTTTGAAAAGGGTGATAGCCTAAAAAATCTTACAGAATGCATTATGCTTTACATTGAAAAGAATTATAGTGTTTCAGCAAATTCCCAAGATAAAGTACTAGCTGGTCTGTCTAGTGGAGCTACAGTTACAGTTCAAGCAATGTTCTATAGTAATGAAACATTTGGCTATTATGGTGTATTTTCACCGAGTCGTACATTAGATTTTGTTGAAGAAACATTAACACTGGAAATGGTTGCAGCGTTTCTCAAAGTATCACAATACTATGTGAGTGTAGGAATTTTTGATACTTTTGTTAGGCGGAATGTCAATGTTCAAATTAATGAAGAATTGATAAAAGCCGGAGCTAATGTAGTTTTTGAATGGAAAAATGGAGCTCATGACTGGGGTGTATGGCGTAGTCAGTTCAGTGAATTTGTAAAAGATTATTTGTGGGATCGTGAAACAGTAGTTTCAACTCCATCTAATCCTGATGCCGATGTTGCTCCCCAATCAAATTCAACAGCTGCTGTAAAAACTGGCGATAGTGTCGATATGACAGGATTGTTGATCATAAGCGGTTTATCATTATTAGGAATTTCAATACAATACTATTATAGACATCGTAAAACACATTAATAAAAACTTTTAAATAATTAGATATAATCTCGCCAAAGTAGATAGATGTGATAATATAATCTTACCAAGACTATAGAAGTGAGATTTTTATTATGGAAAAAATTGAAAGGTATAGCAATATATTTTTTAAGTTTTAGAAAGAACAAAAATTAAAGAAAGGGAATCATTAATAATATAAGACTATTGCTACCCCATAAAATGCTAGTTTATATCTAGTAAGTTAATTATTTTTGACCATTTGACAATAGATACATATAAATTTATAACATGACTTTTTATTTCCCTATTGACAGGTAGGAAATAGTTTAGTATACTCTATTCATACTATAACAGTAGGATAAGGGGAAGAAAAATGAATTTTGAACTACTACAACAGCTCAGAAATAATTTTCGGAATGGACGAATGTATTGTTTTTTATAAATCATAGATAACAAACATTAAGAAAAGAGGAAAATAAAATGAGTAAAGATAATTTAAGATTTGAAACTAAACAGTTACATGTAGGACAAGAAATAACTGATCCTACCGGAGCAAGAGCAGTGCCTATTTACCAGACAGCAGCTTATGTATTTGATAATTGTGATCATGCGGCAGCACGTTTTGGATTAAGTGATGCTGGTAATATTTATGGACGCTTAACTAATCCAACTGAAGATGTTTTTGAACAAAGAATGGCAGCTTTAGAAGGTGGGGTAGCAGCATTAGCAGTAGCTTCAGGAGCGGCTGCAGTGACTTATGCGATTGAAAGTATTACACGAAGTGGTGATCATATTGTGGCAGCTAAACAAATTTATGGGGGGACATATAATTTATTAGCTCACACATTGACAAATTATGGTGTTAATACAACATTTGTTGATAGTGATGATCCCGAGAATTTTAAATTAGCGTTACAAGAAAATACCAAAGCGATTTTTATAGAGTCATTAGGAAATCCTAATTCAAGTTTAGTTGATGTTGAGGCAGTTAGTAAAATTGCTCATGAGCATGGTATTCCATTAATTATTGATAATACATTTGGAACACCATATTTATTTAGGCCAATTGAACATGGAGCAGATATTGTTGTGCATTCAGCAACTAAGTTTATTGGCGGGCATGGAACTACTTTAGGTGGTGTAATTGTCGATTCTGGAAAGTTTGATTGGCAGGCTTCAGGGAAGTTCCCACAATTAAGTAAACCTGATCCAAGTTATCACGGTGTTATTTTTACTGAAGCTGCTGGAGCTGCCGCCTTTGTAACTAGAATTAGAGCAGTAGTATTACGTGATAAGGGAGCGACTATTTCTCCGTTCAATGCTTTTCTTTTATTACAAGGATTGGAGACATTATCACTACGAGTAGAGCGTCATGTAGAAAATGCTTTAAAAGTGGTTGATTATTTAAGTAAACATCCTAAAGTTGCAAAAGTTAATCATCCATCACTAAATAATAGTCCTTATCATGAATTATATCAACGATATTTCTCACATGGAGCTGGATCAATTTTTACTTTTGAAATTGCTGGTGACGAAAATGATGCTAAGAAATTTATAGATAATTTAGAAATTTTTTCTTTATTAGCAAATGTAGCTGATGCGAAATCATTAGTAATTCATCCTGCTTCAACAACGCATTCACAAATGAATGAAGCTGAATTAGCAGCATCTGGAATTAAAGCTAACACTATTAGATTGTCAATTGGTTTAGAGCATATAGATGATTTGTTAGAAGATATCGAAAATGCATTTGACCATGTATAAAAAATAAAAATACGTCAATAATATAACTAGAAATTGTTGTTGCTTAAAATTTCTATTGACCAAAAGCTATCCCAGAGGATAGCTTTTAAGTTATTAGTGGCTTATAATGTAATTGAGGTGATCATTATGAGTGAGTTAACTAAAATACCTTATGTTGGTAAAGCAACTGCTGCATCATTGAATTTAATTGGTTATGAAACGATAGCTTCTTTAAAAGGCGCTGACCCAGAAGAAATGTATCAAAAAGAATGTGATGTTAGAGGACAAATGGTAGATCGCTGCCAACTTTATATGTACCGTATGGTAGTATATTATGCAAGTAGTAAAAATCCAGATCCCAAAAAGTTAAAATGGTGGATTTGGAAAGATTGATATTGACAATAATTGGAAGATAAGTTAAGATTACAAAGATGAATAAAGGCGATGAATAGAGGAGTAATTGTATTTTATGTGTTTAAGAGAGTCTCGGCTGGTGGAATGGGATAACACAGGATATAATGAAAAAAGACTAGGAGCTGTATCTAGGATATTAAGGTTGATTAGATAACGTGAGCCACGTTACAGGCAAAACTATTATTTGATAGTTGTTGAGGTTAATAAGGTGACTTATTAACGAATTAGGGTGGTACCACGATACTCTCGTCCCTTTAGCGGATGAGAGTTTTTTATATTTTAGGAGGAAAAAATGGAAGAAAGAAAGTTTAGCGAACAAGAGTTAGTTCGCCGTGAAAAATTACAAGAGCTAGTAGATAAGGGAATTGATCCTTTTGGACAACGGTTTGATGTTACTGCATATTCAAAAGAAATTAAGGAAACTTACGGTGATAAGACGCATGAAGAATTAGAAGAAATGGCTGTTGAGGTTAAAGTCGCTGGAAGAATTATGACAAAGCGTCGCAAAGGGAAAGTGTGCTTCATGCATATTCAAGATCGAGATGGTCAAATCCAGTTATATGTACGTAAGGATGCAGTCGGTGAAGATGTTTATGAAATTATCAAAAAAGGTGATATTGGAGATATCGTTGGTGTAAAAGGAACCGTATTTATGACAAATACAGGGGAATGTTCTATTAAGGTTGAAGAGTATACTCATTTAACTAAGGCTTTACGTCCTTTACCAGAAAAATATCATGGATTAAGTGATGTTGAAGAACGTTATAGAAGAAGATATGTTGATTTAATCATGAATGAAGAAGCTCGTAAAATTGCTTTTGCAAGACCAAAAATAATCCGTTCTATTCAACATTATCTAGATAATCAAGGCTATGTTGAGGTAGAAACACCTGTATTAAATCCAATTTTAGGTGGTGCCAGTGCGAGACCTTTTGTTACTCATCATAATGCTTTGGATATGAATTTTTATTTACGTATTGCAACTGAATTAGGATTAAAGAGATTAATTGTTGGTGGTATGGATGCGGTTTATGAAATTGGACGTTTATTCAGAAATGAAGGAATGGATAGAACACATAATCCTGAATTTACAACAATTGAAGTTTATAAAGCCTTTAGTGACCTTGAAGGGATGATGGATTTAACTGAAGGAATTATTTCAAATGCAGCTAATGAAGTTTGTGGTACATATGAGTTAGAATATAAGGGAAATAAGATTTCTTTAGCACCAGGATTTAAACGTATTTCAATGACAGATGCAATTAAAGAAAAAACAGGAATTGATTTTGCTGATCAATTAAGCTTTGATGATGCTAAGAAATTAGCAGAAGAGCATCATATTGAGGTAGAACCTCATTTTGGCTATGGTCATATTATCAATGAATTCTTTGAAAAATATGTTGAAGAAACAATTATTGAACCGACATTTGTCTATGGTCATCCAATTGAGATTTCACCACTTGCAAAGAAGAATTTAGATGATCCACGTTTTACACAACGTTTTGAATTATTTATCTGTGGTAATGAATATGCTAATGCATTTACTGAATTAAATGATCCAATTGATCAGTATGAAAGATTTGCTAATCAGTTAAAAGAAAAAGAATTAGGTAATGATGAAGCTAATGAAATGGATTTAGATTATGTAGAAGCATTGGAATATGGATTACCACCAACAGGTGGAATGGGTATGGGAATTGATAGACTTGTTATGTTATTAACTGGACAAGAATCAATCCGTGAGGTAATTTTATTCCCTCATATGAAGAATAAGTAAAGTCATGTATTTTCTTGTGAGAATTTCGTGAGAATGAAGCAGATTTCTTAAATGATATCTGCTTTTTATATGCATGAATCTAAGAATAATATCATTTCTTTCAAGCACTATAATTACGATATATTTTACAAATATATTGACGAATATCGATATGTATGTTAATATCACATCGAAGAAGATAGATATGAGGTGGTTTGATGGAAAAACAGTTTAATCAAGATGCTAAGGTTTTTAAAGCATTCTGCGATCCTAATCGTTTAAGAATATTAGATATTTTGAAATCCGGTGAACATTGCGCATGTAAATTGTTAGATATATTAGATGTTAGCCAATCTACGTTATCGCACCATATGAAACTGTTAACTGACGCTAAAATTGTAAATGTTAGAAAAGATGGGAAATGGTCTCATTATTCTTTATCTAAAGATGGTATACAGTTTGCAATAGAATATTTACAACAGCTCAAAGTATGAAATATGTAAATAAGTTAACTGTTGTATAAATTACCACCACTAAATAGGTGGAAATTTATTTGTTTTATACATCGAAATATATCGATATAAGGAGGGTGCTATGAGTCAAATTTTGCTGTTTTTTCAAGACCAGATTCTTGGGATGCGATGGTTAAATGAATTGATTGGATCAATATTAACTAGCATTGGATTAAATATAGATGAAAAAATAGGTGGGATGTTGCATTTTTTTATTTATGATAGTATTAAGATATTTATATTATTATCGGTATTGATTTATATTATTTCATATATTCAAAGTTATTTTCCACCAGAAAAAACAAAAAAGATATTAGGAAGATTTTATGGTATTTGGGCAAATATATTAGGAGCTTTACTTGGAACAGTTACACCGTTTTGTAGTTGTTCATCGATTCCTATCTTCATGGGATTTACAAGTGCAGGCTTACCCTTAGGCGTAACATTCTCGTTTCTGATTTCTTCACCTATGGTTGATCTAGGAGCGCTGATATTATTAATGAGCATATTCGGATGGAAAGTGGCGGTGTTATATGTTATAGCTGGTTTGATTATATCTGTTGTTGGGGGAAGGTTGATAGAAAAACTTGGTATGGATGACCAAGTGGCTGATTTTATTAAACAGACAGATAATGTAGATGTTGGTTTTGTGAGCTTAACAGTCAAAGATAGACGAAACTTTGCAAAAGAACAAGTCATAGAAACAGTTAAGAAAGTATCAATATATATATTTGTAGGTGTTGCTATTGGATCAGTCATTCATAATGTAATACCCGAACATTGGATACAGTCTATACTAGGTGATCATAATTTTTATTCTGTTCCACTTGCAACAGTAGTTGGTGTACCTATGTATGCTGATATATTTGGAACAATTCCTATAGCAGAAAGTCTATTGTTAAAAGGGGCAGGGCTTGGAACTGTTTTATCATTTATGATGGCTGTTACAACATTATCTTTACCATCAATGATTATGCTATCAAAGGCAGTGAAGAGAAAACTTATGATTGTATTTGTGGCAATAGTAACAGTAGGTATTATATCTGTAGGTTTTATGTTTAATATATTTTCATTTCTATTAATGTAGAAGATATGTTTAATATGAGAAATATTGTACATTTTAATATAACGATGGAGATTAATTAAATGTTAAAAAGTGGTTTTAACTATTCAATTCACTCAGTTGGTGGATGTACATGTTTGGGGTTATAATTAAGGTAGGACGGGAAAGAAGATTTTGTTAAAGAAATTATTTTAGTTATAAATCAATATCTAGATGATAAATGGATGATGGCAGTTCCTAGATAAGAAAATCCATTATTAGATGTTGTCTCAAAATTTAATTATGAATAAAAGGAGAAATAAGTGATGAAATTATTTAAGAAAAAAGAGAAAAATTGTTGTAATGTTCAATGTGGTGATGGGAGTATGAAGAGAGGATTGGAAAAGAAAGATAAGGGTTCAAGAATTAAAGTCTTAGGTTCTGGCTGTGCTAAATGTGCAACTTTAGAGAAAAATGTTAAAGAAGCCTTGGATGAATTAGGACAGGAAATGAGTATAGAACATATCACAGATTTTACAGAAATAGCAAGCTATGGGATTATGTCTACACCTGCGCTTGTAATTGATGAGAAAGTAGTATCTTTTGGAAAGGTTTTAACGATAGAAGAAGTTAAGAATATCATATTAACAATAGATGGATGAATCATTGAAACAAGGTGTTTTTTGTGAAGGGGATTTAAGCGAGATGAAATTGCTTATTATTGTTTTTATTTAATATTAAACAATTTGAAAGAAATGAATAATATGCCAAGAGTCGCATTTATATGTGTTCATAATTCTTGTAGAAGCCAGATTGCAGAGGCAATAGCAAAATTGTTTGCTTCTGATGTATTTGAAAGCTATTCAGCAGGAACAGAAGTAAAACCGCAAATAAATCAGGATGCTGTTAGGATAATGAAAAAACGATATGATATGGATATGGAAAAAACACAACACCCTAAGTTACTAGTCGATATTCCAGAAGTAGATATTGTTATAACTATGGGATGTAATGTTAATTGTACATTTCTTCCTTGCAGATACAAGGAAGATTGGAATTTGGATGATCCAACAGGTAAGAGTGATGAAGAATTTGGTAGAGTGATAGATAATATATTTGCAAATATTAATGAATTATCTACAAGAATATCCAAAATGAATATCTAAGGCAAATAAAATTTATAGGATAGGGAGTAATTCTATTCTTGTTGAGAATAATTATTATATATTTCAACTGACACACTTTCCATCTAATCTTTATACGCCCATAAATAAAAGTCATAGATTTTCCGTAAAAATAGAAATAAATAATCTTCAAAAATATATTAAACATAATAAAAATATGATTAAATCAGTACTTTTTGATTTTATAAAAGGTGTACTATTACGTTACACATGAAGAAAAAATAGATAAACAATCAGGCAAGATGTAATAAGGATATTGTTTTATTTAGTACACAAGTTCTCAATATTAAAAAAGGTAAGTTGAATTGAAATTTATTTTTTTTAGTACGTATAATTAGTTGAAAAAATTAACGACAGGAGAAAATATATGAAATTATAAAAAATATAAAGATAATTTGATTAAGTTTTGGATTGACACTTTCACATGTTAAGAGTCAATTTTTTAATTACCATAGTTTAGCAAACAAAATTCACTTTATTCCTGCTATACAGTTTTATTTTCAACAAAGCGCTGCAATAAATATAGTAATGAATTGGAAATAGTATCATAAAATATAAAGTATATAGGTAAGGAGGAAGTAAAATGAATAATAATTATGAGCTTGGAAAAGTAATTGTAGCATTAAATATAAATATTACTTCTAAAGATGTACTAGACTATTATATTGATCTTGTTTTAGATGGGATTGATTATGAAAAAGCAGAAATCATCTTCCATTCAAAGAATACTGAAAGTCTAAATGAGGGAACTAATATAGTTCTTATTTATTTAAAAGATAAAAATCCTCATGCAGTTACTAATGCAGTTGCAAAATTATCATCAAGTCCATATATTGTTTATGCAGAACCGGATTATATTGAAGAAATGCATATTATCTCAAATGATCCTTTATACAATCAGCTTTGGGGAATTCAAAAAATCAATGCACCACTTGCATGGGATTATACAACTGGTGATAGTAGTATCAGTGTTGGAGTGATTGATACAGGAATAGATCAAAATCATCCGGACATAAGAGAAAATATGTGGACTACGTGGAATGGAAGATTAATTTATGGCTGGAACTTTGCAGATAATAGTAGTGATTCAATGGATATAGATGGTCATGGTAGTCATGTTGCAGGGACGATTGGTGCAGTTGGAAATAATCGTATTGGTATTACTGGAGTATGCTGGCAAGTAAGAGTAGCAGCTTTAAAATTTGGTCTTGATGTTGCTTCGGCAATTGCGGCAATAGATTTTGCAAATTATTATAAGATTTCTATTTTAAATGCCAGTTGGGGTGGACGAGCTTATTCACAAGCTTTAAAAGATGCCATTGATCAGTATGATGGCTTATTTGTTGCTTCGGCTGGAAATGATGGAACTAACAATGATGTTGATCCAATGTATCCAGCATCATATGATTGTAAAAATATTATTTCTGTAGCAGCGGTCGATCCCTATGATACTTTAGCCCGTTTTTCAAATTATGGTCTTAAAACTGTTGATATAGCAGCCCCTGGAACAAACATTCTCAGTCTTGACCTTGCTGGTGAGTATAGCCCCTTGAATGGAACTTCAATGGCAGCCCCACATGTAGCAGGAGCAGCAGCGTTATTAAAATCAAGTATGCCGAATATCTCAACAATAACTTTAAAAAGAATTATTTTATCAAGTGCGATGGAAAACCCAGAACTTAAGGGAAAGATATTAACGGGAGGAATATTAGATATGGAAACAATGTTTAAACTAGCTAACTGCTGGCATGGACGAGAATAACAATATATATATCTAATAAAAATGTGATGAATAAGAAAAATAGGTTATAAAAACATTTTAACTATTCTTTAAATAATTTAAAATAGAATAAAGGAAGTGAGAATATGTATAACCCTCAATTAGAAACATTTATAAAGGTTGTTGATCGCGGTAGTTTCTCTAAAGCTGCTGAGGACTTATTTATTAGTCCTAGTGCTGTAATTAAACAGATAAATATTCTAGAGACAAATTTGGGTTTAAAACTTCTAAAAAGAACTCATCAAGGGGTATCTTTGACACCAGCAGGAGCATCTTTATACAGGGATGCCAAATATTTAATTAAATATGCAAAGGATTCAATTGTACGAGCACACAAGGCGATGGAAAAAGAAGAAATGGTAATAAGAATTGGAACATCAAATACAACACCAAGTCAATTTCTTATCGATTTATGGCCGCGGATTCATGAATTATGTCCTAATTTAAGAATTCAACTAATTCCATTTGAAAATACTCCGGAAAATGCTCGAGAAATACTAGCTAATTTAGGCGATAATATTGATTTGGTTGCTGGTGTATTTGAAAAGGATAATTTCAAACAGCGGGGCTGTGATTCTCTAGAAATAAAAAAAGAATCAATTTGTCTTGCTTTATCTATTTATGATGAATTAAGTAACAAAGATAAGCTGTCTTTGCAAGATATTCATGGACGTGAATTAATGCTGATTAAAAGAGGCTGGAATAAATATGTTGATGAAATGCGTGATGATTTAATTAAAAATGATCCTACTATTATAATCAAAGAGTTTGAGTTTTTTGATATCTCTGTTTTTAATGAATGCGAAAATAATAAAAGTTTGCTTATGAGTGTCAAGAGCTGGAAAAATATTCATCCTTTAATTAAAACTATTCCAGTTGAATGGGATTATTATATGCCTTATGGTTTATTGTTTTCATTAGAGCCTTCACGGCAAGTTATTGAGTTTGTTAATGCAGTAAAAAGAGTTTTAGATATATAGTATCGATATAACCCTAAGGTTATATCGATACTACTTATTGAGACTTCTATGTTTATAAATAATTATATATTATAAAGATGCAAAAGAAATATAAATATAGGAGAAGATAAAAATGAGAAAAACGAGAATATTAGGTCAAGGATTAGAAGTATCTGCTATTGGGCTTGGATGTATGGGAATGGATCATGCTTATGGGGCTCCTGCTGATCGTGAAGAGATGATTAAATTAATTAGACATGCGGTTACTTTAGGATGCAATTTTTTTGATACAGCTGTTGTATATGGTGAAGCAAATGAAGTTTTATTAGGTAAAGCATTGGAGATTTTCCCTCGAGATGAAGTAATTATTGCTACAAAATTTGGTATTTATGGACAAGAAATCGTTGATGGTAAACCACAAAATATTTTAAATAGTAAGCCGGATTCGATTAGAGAACAATTAGAGGGATCGTTAAAACGACTAGGCGTTGATTATATTGATCTATATTATCAACATCGAGTTGATCCTGAAGTAGAACCAGAAATAGTGGCTAGCGTGATGAAAGAGTTAATAGCTAAAGGAAAAATAAAACATTGGGGTTTATCAAATGCACCATTAGATTATTTAAAAAGAGCACATGCGGTATGTCCAGTAACTTGTATTGAAAATCAGTATTCAATGGTCTTTAGACAGCCTGAAAAGGAAGTGTTTAAAGTTTGTGAGGAGTTAAATGTAGGATTTGTTGCTTATTCTCCACTAGGAAACGGATTTTTATCAGGTAAATATACGCTAGCAACAAAGTATGCTGAAGGTGATTTTAGAAATAATATGGGACGTTTTAATCCTGAAGTAATGAAACGTAATCAGGCCTTATTAGATTTAGTGCAAGAAATTGCTGAACGTAAAAATGCTACTAGCGCACAAATTGTTCTAGCTTGGGAGATTAATCAAAAAGATTGGATTGTTCCTATTCCAGGAACAACCAAAATACATCGTTTGGAAGAAAATTTAGGAGCAATGGAAGTTGAGTTGACTGAACAGGAGATGGCGGCTATTAATCAAGCATTAGACAATCTTGATATTGATGAAACACATTTTTAAGCAGAGAAAAGTACAAAGGAATTTGTACTTTTTAGTGTTATACGTTTAATCCTGAATAATGAATAATATAGAAACTATCACGGTGTATTTAGTTTTGAAAAAGTGTATTATTTGGTATATCGGCGTTATTAGTCTATAATAGAGTTGAAAGAAAGCCGGTGGTAAAATGATGCCCTATATATTGATCTTGGTTATTCTAACACTTTTATGGTTAGGCGCATTTTGGAGGATAAAAAGAAAGCAAAATATAAACTTACTAGCTGGCTTTTTATTTTTCATGTTTTTAAGTACCTTTGCTAGTTTTTTAGTAATGTTAGGAATTAATTATTCAAATAGATTAGTATATTTATTAGTTGGTGTAATTTTTTTATTTGCCTTGTTTGTTTTATTATTTGGAGTCTATATCTTAATTGCATTCTTATTAATAAATAGTGTTATCATTCTTCGAAAAGAGAGGTTCAGTCTTTCGCATATTTTGACTTTGTTGGTAGCGGTAGGGATAATTTTACTGATTACACTATCATCATTTTTAGGTAGGATTAATCCACCATTACCAATTATGGCATTGTGGAGTGGCCTGATCGTAATGATCTTATTTCTTACTTTTCATATTTTCTTATTTATAGAAACTTTGATATTAACAAATCTTTTTCATCCTAGAAAAAATTTAAATTATATCATTGTTTTAGGAAGTGGACTAATTAATGGAAATGTTTCTCCTTTATTAGCAAAGCGTATACAAGCGGCTTTAAAGTTTGCTAAAAAGCAAGAAAAGAAAAAAGGATTTGCACCTTATTTGTTGATGTCCGGAGGACAAGGAAGTGATGAAACGAGAGCCGAAGCTCTAGCAATGAAAGAGTATGCGATTGAACAGGGTTATAGTGAAGAATTAATTATAACGGAAGAAAAGTCTAAAAACACTCTTGAAAACATGCAGTTTTCTAAAGCGGTCATGGAAGAAAAAAGCCATGGTGAAAACTATAAATGCGCTTATGCCAGCAGTAGTTATCATTTAATGAGGGCAGGTATTTATGCCCGCCAAGTTGGTCTGATAATGAGCGGATTAGGTGGTAAGACTGCTTTCTATTATTTAGCCAATGCTGTATTAAGAGAATATATTGCCTATCTAGCAATGAATAAAAAGCTTTATTTGGTTGTTTTAGGGAGTATTTTTATGTTTGGAACTTTAATGTATATTTTGTTTAGTGCATTAATTGGTTAAACAGGGGTCAAAGGAGATTAAAAGGTGAAATATGAATGGATAGACAGTTATTTATTAGCGAAGGCGGGAATTTCTAAAAATCTTCAAACAGAATGGAATTGGATTAGATATGTTATTGACGGTAAGATGTGTGTGGCAGTTTGTCTAGATGAACAAGATAATCCATATTATATAACTTTAAAATTAAGACCAGAAAACGGAATGGATCTTCAAGAACAGCATGAAGATATAATTCCTGGTTACTATATGAATAAAAAACATTGGAATTCAATAAAAGTAAATGGTTCGATTAGCGATCAATTACTAAAGGATATGTTAGATGAGGCTTATGAGTTGGTATTGTCGAGCTTTAGTAAAAAAAGACAGTTAGAGATATTATCTTTATAATCAAAAGGGGAATTTTGATGAAACGATGCATTGGAATGACGGGAATAGTTTGGAAATTTAAAGGAGGATTAAAATGACTATTCTAGAAAAGAAGATTGCTAAAAATATTGATATTATTAAATCTGGAAATATTACAAGATTAAAGAGGGAAGATGATAAAAATCATGAATTTATATATTTTCATGATTTTTTTAGTTGAAATGTATTCTTTTTATAAGCAATAATACCATTTTTCTGTAGTTTACTTAATTCACTAGATAAAGCACTTCTCTCTACTGCTAAGTAGTCAGCTAGTTGTTGACGATTAAAAGGAATTTCAAAAGTTAAAGAATTATTTTTTAGTGCTTGCGAATTTAAATAAGAAAGAATTTTTTCTTGAGTTGTTCGTCTAGTTAAGTGATGAATTTTTTGAGTTAAAAGGACATTTTTGTTTGAGACGATTGAAAGGAGATTTTGAATTATTTTATGATGAAAAGAACATGAGTGTTGGCATGATCTAATAAGATGGGAGATATCTAAGAAAAGAATTGTTGTTATTTCTGTAGCTACGACATTTAAATCAATTTCTTGTTGTAAGGCACAGGCATAAGATTCTAAAAAGAATTCACTGGCTTTAATTTCGCTAATAATTGTTTTATTACCCCAAAAATCAATATGATAAATATGTGCTTGACCGTCAAGAACTAATCCAATTTCATGAATAATATCACCTTGTCTGATAATTGTTTCGTTTTTTTGATATGTTTTTTCATGGCTTTTCAAGCAGTTTAATAGTTTTTCAATTTCAGCAGGATCAATTCCTTTAAATAATGAACATTGTTTTAAAATTTGTAATTTTTTCATAATTTGCTCCTTTTGTTGTAAAAACAACATAAATGTTATAAATACTTTATTATAGTATGGCTGTGGAGTCAAGATTAATACTCTCGATTAATGTGATTATTAAAAATATAGAGATTATAAAGGAGAAATTATGATGGAAAATAAAATGTTTTGTTATCAGTGTCAAGAGACAGTAGGAAATCAGGGATGTAGTCAAGTTGGTGTTTGTGGAAAGACCCCAGAAACAGCAGGGCTGCAAGATTTATTAATTGATGTTACGAAAGGCTTAGCTGAGGTAATTAATGAGGTACGTTGTAAAGGTAAAGAAATCAATAATGTATATGATGATCAAGTGAGTGAAAATCTATTTATTACAATTACTAATGCCAACTTTGATGATCAAATGATTATTGAAGCTGTTAGAAAAACACTTACTTTAAAAAAAGAGCTGCTTTTACAGTTAGATGATCAAGCTGTACTTTCAAACAGAGCTCTTTGGATGGAGATGGAGATAGAAGCAATTGAGAAAAGAATGCAGATGGTTGGAGTTTTAGAAACAGCAGATGAAGATATTAGAAGTTTAAAACAGCTGATTACTTATGGTTTAAAAGGAATGGCAGCATATAATAAACATGCTCATGCATTAGGGTTTCGAAAAGATGAGATTGATCGTTTTATTGAAACTACTTTGGTTAAGATTGAAACTTCAACGATGTCTTTAAATGATTATGTAGCATTAACGATGGAAACTGGAAAATATGGTGTTCAGGTAATGGAATTATTAGATCAAGCTAATACTAGCACTTATGGAAATCCAGAAATAACAGAAGTTAATATTGGAGTTCGAAATAACCCGGGAATTTTAGTTTCTGGTCATGATCTTAAAGATTTAGAAATGCTATTAGAACAGACTAAAGATACGGGAATAGATGTTTATACTCATAGTGAGATGTTACCTGCTCATTATTATCCATTTTTTAAAAAATATCCAAATTTTGTTGGAAACTATGGTAATGCCTGGTGGAAACAAAGAGAAGAGTTTAAGGCTTTTAATGGACCGGTCTTATTAACAACAAATTGTTTAGTACCGCCACTTGCTAGTTATCAAGAACGGGTTTATACAACTGGAGCAGTTGGTTTTGAGGGATGTGTTCATATTGATAAAGATGAACACGGCTATAAGGATTTTTCACAAATCATTGAGCATGCTAAAAAATGCTTAGCTCCTACTCAAATTGAAACTGGTAAGATTGTTGGTGGTTTTGCTCATCATCAAGTACTTGCGTTGGCTGACCAAATCGTAACAGCTGTTAAAAATGGGGATATTAAAAAGTTTGTTGTAATGGCGGGATGTGATGGGCGTCATCCAACCCGTCAATATTATACTGATTTTGCTCAAAGCTTACCGACAGATAGTGTTATCTTAACAGCTGGTTGTGCTAAATATCGTTATAATAAACTAGATTTAGGAACAATCAATGGTATTCCTCGAGTATTAGATGCTGGTCAATGTAATGATTCTTATTCACTAGCGATGATTGCTTTAAAACTTAAAGAGGTATTTGCATTAGAAGATATTAATGAGTTACCGGTTATTTATAATATTGCCTGGTATGAACAAAAGGCTGTAATTGTTTTATTGGCATTGTTATCATTAGGAGTTAAAAATATTCATTTAGGACCAACTTTACCAGCCTTTTTATCACCTAATATTGTTGATTTTCTTGTAGATAATTTTCAAATTTCTGGTATTCAAAGTGTTCAAGAAGATTTAAATTTATTTTTTCCTCAGACAAAAAAAGAAGATAAGTTTCATCGCGATATGCTAGTTGGAAGTATTATTGGTATGGATCCACAAGCAGCACAAATTTTAAGCGATAGTGGAATGGGGTGTCTTGGTTGTCCGGCATCGCAATCTGAAACTTTAGCTGATGCTTGTCTAGTCCATGGTTTAGATGTTGAAGAAATTTTAAAACAATTAAATCAGTAGGAGGAATTTAATGAGTGCGTTTTTAGGGCCAGTACATTATTGGTTATATAGAAAAATTCAATATCAAGAACAATTAAATCAAAAGATTCTTAAAAGAATTTGTCCCCAGCTTAATGAGATTGTTGCTCAGGAATGTGGCACAATTCAAGATGGAAGTCTAGAGGAAATTATTGATCATCAAGCAATTCATCAATGGCTTTCTATGGAATTGATGATAGTAGAAAAACGATTTGCATTTATTGTTGAACATATAGAAAAAAGTGATTTTGAGGAAGTTAGGGAAGTGTTGTTCGAGGCTGGCAAAGAAATTTCAATCAATGAGAACTATCATAACTGCATAGAATTATTCAAAGTAATTAATAATTACCTTATCGATGGAATGCCTTGTGATAAAGGTATTAAAATAATGAGCCAAGAGGAAAATCAAATTATTTATGAATATAATGAAATGGTTCATCAATATTTAGATTTTGAAATATTTCAAAAATATCGCAAAGCTTGGCTTGATGGGGTACTTTCAGATAGCCATATAGTATTTTCAAGACTTAATTATAATACTTATATGTTAAAGATGGAGGAATAAAATGACAAACAATATAATTAAAGATTTAGAAGCTGATCATCAAAAAATATTAGCATTTGTTAATGAATTAGAGCAACGTTTAATAGAATTTATGGAAGCAAATATTTTTGATTATGAACAAATGAAAAGAGATATTTTATTTATTAGAGAGTTTGCTGATAAAGAACATCATCAGCGTGAAGAAAAGATTTTATTTAGATATATGATAGAGTATTTAGGTAAAGTTGCTGAAAATTTGGTTCGACATGGTATGATTGTTGAACATGATCTTGCAAGATTGTATGTTAAACAGTGGGATGAAGCACTTCAACGTTATCATCGCAATCATTTGTTAATTGATAAACTAACAATAATTTCAAATGGACATGCTTATTGTATGTTACTAAGAAGGCATATTGAAAAAGAGGATACAGTAGTTTATCCGTTTGCTAAAAAACATTTATCAGAAGAAATCTTTGCTGAAATGATCAAAGAAAATCAAAATTATTAAGTATAATATAAGTGAAAAGCAGCTATTTTTGTAATAGTTGTTTTTTTATTAAAATTACTTAAATTGAGGAGTGTTGCAAATAGTGATATAATTATGTTCTATAGTTATGATAGGGGGTAGAGTGATGATAAAGAAACATAAGCCATTTATTGCTGCAATTTTAATATTTATGATAATGAGCATTCTATCATTTTTTATCTTGTACGGTGTCATTAATGATAAGGTAGCAGCAGCCAAAGAGAAAATTCATTATTTTACAGAGGCTCAAGTTAGTCAGCTAGATCGGGTCCTGTCTTCGTATATTCAAACTGCTGAAACGTTGAAGCTGCTAATTGTAGATAGTAATGGTAATATTAATGATTTTGATCGAGTTGCACATCAACTATATAATGATGATAATACATTTAGAAGTATTCAATTAGCTCCGCAGGGAGACGTTCAATATGTTTATCCTCTTGAAGGTAATGAAGGAGCTTTTGGAAATATCTTCGAAGATCCAGAACGTGCAACGGAAGCTAAAAAAGCTCGTGATACTGGGGAAACTACCTTGGCTGGACCATTCGAACTCTATCAATCAGGAAAGGGAATTGTTGTTCGACAACCAATTTATTTAGAAGAAAATGGAGAAAATAATTTTTGGGGATTTGCAATTGTTGTTTTAAATGTACCAGAAATTTTTGATTCAGTACATCTAGATTCATTTGAAAATATGGGATATGAATATCAGTTATGGCGTATTGATCCAGATAATAATAAAAAACAGATTATTTTGAAATCCGATCATGAACTATTAGATGACACAATAAATTTAAGTTTTGAAGTTCCAGGAAATACTTGGACTTTGAGTGTTTCACCAATTAACGGATGGGTTCGAAGTAGTGATTTAATGCCAGTTATTATATTAGCTATCTGTTTGTCATTGTTGATACCGTTATTAGTTTATACATTACTAAAAATTAACGAACAGCGCCGAAGAATGATCGATATTTCTAATCGTGATTATCTAACAACGCTTTATAATGGTCGGAAAATGAATTTTGTTTTAAACGACTTAATTGCTCGTCAAACTTCGTTTATTTTTGTTTATTTAGATGTAGATAAATTTAAAGTTGTAAATGACACATATGGTCATTTAGCAGGAGATGTGTTATTAAAAGAAATAGCTTTACGGATCATGAGGTACTTATCACGAGAGGATTATGCTTTTCGAGTAGGTGGTGACGAATTTGTCATCATTATTAAAAATAATTCTTCCACCAAGAAGACCCTCCAAATAATTGCTGAGCAAATAACAGAAAAGATAAATTTAGATGGCTTTGAATATTATCCGGAAGTTAGCATGGGATATGCTGTTTATCCTAATGATGGTAAAAGTTTAGAAGAGGTTATTAAATGTGCTGATAGTCGGATGTATGAAATCAAAAAACATAAGAATATATAATATAAAACACAGTGATTGTTAAATGATATGATTCCTCATAAGTAGTGCCCTATCTACTTGATAGAGAGAATATCAAAAATAGATCACTGTGTTTTTTGTTATAAATTAGAATATTGTTGTGGATCAATCAAACTAGCAGCTGCTTGATCGCAAATAACAGTAAAGTTAGGGTGAAGCTTTAAAATTGTTGCCGGCACATCTTGATTAACAGGCTCATCTAAGAAGCGTTTAAAAATTTCTGCTTTTTCTTTACCATTAACGATCATGACTAGATGTTTGACTCGCATTAGACTTTTAGGACCCATTGTCAAAGTATGAGGTTGTCGAGGACGGTCTCCATAATCTGGATTAACGGCCTGCTTTTTCTTGAAATCAATACAGTAAGTATAACTGTCAAAAGGTGTACAACGAGGACAATTACCACAAAAATGTCCATCATATCCAAGACCAATCACCATTACATCAATTCCTCCAGCATTTCTAATTTTATTATCATAGTCTTGCCAGTCATTTGAAGTCATAATGTGAATACGCTCATCAGGAATATTAGCGGCTTTAAAAAATAATTCTTGCATATCCTTCCAGTTTGGTCCATAAGGTTCATCAATATATGGGTTTTCATCAAAAAGATAATACTCAATATCTTTAAATTTAGCCTGATTTTTTACATAAGGAATCATCATGTCATACATCGTTTTAGGAGAACGACCGGAAGTAAGTGAAATATTGACACGTTTATCTTGCATCATGGCACCTAATAGAATAAACATTGCACTTTCACTCATTTTTTGTTCATTTTCTTCAATTATTAGTTTCATTTTAGTAAGCTCCTTTTCAATTTTTGATTAAAATGATGTAAATAAAAAAATGTAATATATAATTTAAGTATACTGTATTTTTTTAGATACATAAGTTTATCGGTTGTAAATGATCAAGAAAAGTTAACTATATATAAATCAAGTAATTTTTGATAATTAGCTAAAATATTTTTTAGTTCTTTGAAAAGTGAATTTTGGTTACGCTGAAAACTACTACTGCATGCAGCTTTTTAAAAATATTAAGTTCAGTATTTTTAAATGAGCAGTTTTTATCAAACTATATGTTTTCAGACAATAATTTATAGATTACTCTTGTAAGTTTTCGTACTGAGTGGTCCTGGGCACATCTGTGGAATTTACCTTACAGTCGTTTTAGTTTATAATATTTATTGAAAGTGAGATTGTACTTGCAGACTGGCAGAATGTATTGATATAGCTTTTTCTTAATAGCGCGAACCACGTTTTGACTGTGCTGTTCGAGAAATTGACTGATAAGTACCGGGGTCTATACCTACAAATTCTATGACTTTGACAGTAGAGCTGAAGTTATGGATATCGCTAGTCTCATCTAAATTTGTCAACATCGATATCAGTGTAAAATATGGAAAACACATCCTCTCTTTATATAAGGTAATGAAATGTGATCAAACCACAAACAGAGTATCAAAGACCTGATGCGAAATACAAGTTCAAAAACTTATCTAACTGATTACAATTAAGATACAAAGATGTGGTATTAACCTTTTCCAGGTAGTCGGGCTACAGAAGGCAAAAACAAAAGTACCTATTCACAATTCGATTCTAAATGAAATCTAATGAAAGGAAGAGGTGTATACAATTGACGGTTAAATAAGTTAATTACAATATACCAGAAGTCAAAATATGAAAACATTATATATGATGCGTCATGGACAAACGTTATTTAATCAAAAAAGGTTAATGCAGGGGTGGTGTGATTCACCTTTGACAGAACTGGGAAAAAGACAAGCAAGATGTGTAAAAGAGTATTTGGAGAATAATGAGATTGTTTTTGATGGTGCTTATGCATCATCTTCAGAAAGAGCTTGTGATACTCTAGAAATTGTAACTAGCCTCCCATATCAGCGGCTTAAAGGTTTAAAAGAATGGAATTTTGGTATTTATGAAGGAGAAAGCGATGATCTTGATCCCCCTTTTCCATTTGGCAATTTCTTTAAGAAATTTGGTGGTGAAAGTGAAAATGAAGTAAGTGAACGTGTTTCAACAACTGTTTTAGAACTTATGAAAAATACTGATCAAGAAACAGTGTTAATAGTCTCACACGGTCTTTCTTGCTATTGTTTTGCGAAAAGATGGGAACAAAATCAGCAAGTATCGCTACCTAATGATATGCCCAATTGTGTTGTTTTAAAGTATCAATTTAATGATGAGCAGTTTTCATTAGTTGAAGTCATTGATGTAACTAGTGAATTAAAGTAAAAAAGTCTAGATATAGAAATTAATCTATATTTAGACTTTTTAATCACCAAATGAGATACCTAGTAACTTAGCGTCTTTAACTTTTGCTCCTACAGCATCAACATATTTTAGTTTACCAGCACTTTCAACTAAGGGAATAGCAGTAACTCCATTATTTTTTAAGATAACTAATTTGCCATAATCTCCGCCCATAACTAAACGGGCTCCAGCTACCCCAAATTGAGTTGAGATCATTCGATCGTATGGACATGGCTGTCCTCCGCGCTGGGCATGACCAATACATGACACACGAATTTCGCTATCAATATATTTTTCTAATTCTGCTGCAATCTCGTAAACAACTGATTGACCATTGCGGGCTTTAACTTTAGCTTTATACTCTTTTTTTGATAGTGTTGCTTCTTCTTTGGATAAAGCGCCTTCCGCACAAGCGATAATACTGAATTTTTTCCCATTTTTTTCTCTAGTTTTAATAGCCTTAGCTACTTCTTTAATATCGTAAGGAATTTCTGGTAACAAAATTACATCAGCGCCTGAAGCAATTCCTGCTGACAAACAAATATGGCCAACTTTATGTCCCATTACTTCAATTACAAAAACACGGTTGTGGCTGGCAGCGGTAGTATGAATTTGATCAAGGTATGTGGTTGCAATATCAATTGCAGACTGATAGCCAAAAGTATAATCAGTTCCCCATGTATCATTATCGATTGTTTTAGGTAGCGCTATAACATTCAATCCTTCTTGAGAGAGCATGTTAGCTGATTTTATAGAACCATTTCCGCCTAGCACAACAAGACAATCTAATTTTAATTTTGCATATGTGTTTTTCATTGCAGCTACTTTGTCAAAGTCATCTTCAATTACTCGCATTTTTTTAAAAGGACAACGTGATGTTCCTAAAATTGTCCCACCAATATTAATTATTCCAGAAAAATCCTTGGGCTTCATAATTTTATAATCTTCATACATTAACCCTTTATAGCCTTGAAGAAAGCCAATAATTTCTATATCGTTTACATTTCGATATAAAGTTTTTGCTAGACCACGCATTGTTACATTTAGTGCTTGGCAATCACCACCACTTGTTAAAATACCTACCCGCATATAATCACTCCTTTATTATTATTTATATTGCCAATTATTTGAAAAAATATTCCTGACTATTCAATTCTGGCTCTTTATTTTTTACTCGTTTGTAAGTACCATCTTCTAATAAGCGGCATGCTTTAACATTATCTTTCAACATTGTATTAAACATTGTAATAATTCGTTTTCTTAATTTTTCATCTAAAATTGGGGCAGCGACTTCAACACGACGTGATAAATTTCTTGTCATTAAATCAGCAGAAGAAATGTATACTTTTTGAGCACTGCCTTTACCAAAGATGTAAATACGTGAATGTTCCAAGTACCTACCAACAATAGAAATTATTCTAATATTATCAGTTAATCCCTCAACACCAGGTAAAATACAACATATACCACGAACAATCATATCAATTTTAACCCCTGCCTGGCTTGCTTCGATTAGCTTATCGATCATTTCTTTACTAGTGACGGAATTGCATTTAAATCCAATATAAGCTTCTTTACCCGCTTTGGCTAAAGCAATTTGATTATCAATATGTTCAAATATTTTTGTAATCATACAGTTAGGAGCAACCATTAAAAGATTAACTTCATTTTCTGTTTCGCCAAGACATAGATGATTAAAAATGCTGTTGATTTCTTCCCCAATTTCGTAGTTAGATGTCATTAGTGATAAATCAGTATAAAGCTTTGATGTATTTTCATTATAGTTTCCTGTTCCCACCTGGCTAATATAATGAACACCCTGATTATTTTTATAAGTTATTAAACATAATTTTGAGTGAACTTTAAGTCCATCTAAACCATAGATAACACGGCATCCAGATTCTTCAAGTCGTTTTGACCAGTCAATGTTATTTTCTTCATCAAAACGTGCTCGTAATTCAACTAAAACAACAACTTCTTTACCGTTTTCAGCAGCTTCAATCAATGATTTAATAATCTTAGATTTCTTTGCAACACGATATAAAGTCATTTTAATACTGGCAACATTTGTATCTCGACTAGCCTCATCTAATAAACGGAGAAATGGTGACATCGACTCATATGGATATGATAATAAAATATCCTTTTTTAAAATTTGTTTGATCATTGGAACAGTATTTTCAACTAAAGGACTGTTTTTAGCTTCTAATTTTTTATAGAACATTTCTGGGTGAATGTAGCGTAAATGATCACGTAACTCACTAGTGAATTTCAAATCTAATGGAGCATTGCACTCGAAAACCTGATGTTTTTTGAGGTTCAAGAAGTTCATTAACATCAAGATTTCTAACTCTTCTAAGCCTGGTGATACTTCCAAACGAATAGGACATAATTTTCTACGTTGTTTAATTAATGTTTCCATCATTTCTCGATAGTCTTCATGACCTTCTAAAGAGTGATCATCTTCATCAATATCAGCACTTCTTGTAACTCTGATGAAACCTTTATTTTTTATTGTATATTTAGAGAAGATATTAGAAATAAAATGCAGGATGATATCTTCAATCAAAATAAACTTCCCTTGCATACTAGGAATCGCAATCATTCGTTCATCCATAGCATTTGCACAAGAAACGATTCCCATCTTTCTTTTTCCCTTCTTTGATTCTAACTGAACAACAACATAAACTTCACGGTTATTTAAAAAAGGGAATGGTTGACGTTTTGAAATAACCTGGGGAGAGATTAATGGAAGAATTTCTCGTTCAAAATAACTTTCAAAATATTTACGATCTTCTTTGTTCTTTAAATCACGGTATTTTACGATTCCCCATCCATG
Organism: Thomasclavelia ramosa DSM 1402; assembly: GCF_014131695.1. Lineage (NCBI taxonomy): Bacteria > Bacillati > Bacillota > Erysipelotrichia > Erysipelotrichales > Coprobacillaceae > Thomasclavelia > Thomasclavelia ramosa. The sequence continues at coordinate 3,097,956 of NZ_CP036346.1, read as the reverse complement.
AGTTTTTAATTCATCCATAATACTTTGATAAATACGATCTTTCTTTTTATTTAAATAAGTAATTCTTCGTAAACATGCCTTTAGCTGTTCTTCACCAGTCATTCCAGTTTTATTGTCTTTAGAACTAGGATAGAATAGCATTTGATCATATAATGATCCAATTCTAACCATAAAAAATTCATCAAGATTTGATTGAAAAATAGAAATAAAACTTAACTTTTCACCTAAAGGGACTTTATTATCTTTAGCCTGCATTAATACTCGATCATTAAATTTAAGCCAAGATAATTCACGATTTTCTTTACATTTATTCATTGAAATGGCGCCTCCTATTTTGTTTCTAAAAATAACATAATATTTATTAAAAAAATTATCAAGTAAAGTCGGATTACTTACAAAACTCTTACGCAAATTTAACGTTTCTTTAATATTAGTATAGCACTTTTGATTTTAGTATTCATCAAAACCATAAATATGTAAAATGATTTAAATCATTCAAAAGAAAAAGGTGTTGTCAAAACACCTAAAAATATTACGATTCTATTTAGATTTATTATTTAGTAATTGCTGATAGATCATTTCATCGTCCTCTTTGAAAACGTTAAAAATAACTTTTTCAATCTGACTTCCTTTAAGAAATGTGGATACTGTATTGACTGCAATTTGAGCTGCTTCTTTTTTAGGAAAGTTAAATACTCCTGTAGAGATACAACAAAAAGCAATACTTTTTAATCCATAAACCTCAGCTTTTTTTAAACAATTACGATAACATTCAGCTAATAAAAAGCGCTTTTCATCTGTTAGTACATTATGAACGATAGGACCAACTGTATGGACGATATAACGACAAGGAAGATTATAAGCATTAGTTATTTTTGCTTTTCCGGTGGGCTCAAGATAACGCTGTTTAGACATGATTTGGTGACATTCATTTCTTAATTGAACTCCTGCAAAGGTATGGATAGCATTGTCGATACAATTATGTCCAGGGATAAAGCATCCTTCCATTTGATTATTGGCAGCATTTACAATGGCATCAACTTTTAGTTGGGTGATATCACCACGCCAGATATTCATTGATTTTTTGAAATTGCTTGAGTCAATGATTCCTTTTCGTTTAATTTCATTTTTTAACATTTTGTTTTGAATCATAATGAATTTGTCAGTAGCTGTTTTTGCTTCACGAATATTTACTAATGAGCGATAAAGGGAAAATAGTTGTGCTTGTTCTGTAGGAAGTTCAATTTCAAGTTTATTTTCTTGAATTAAATAGTTAATTAAAAATTGTAATCGGGTTATTTGATTCATAGCAATTTCTCCAAAGACGATAAGACATTATGAATGTTATCGTTGATCATGATAGTCTGTTTTTTTAATTCCGAAGGTAAATCAATAATATCTTGATTGATGCAGGCATAAATAGCTTTAGGATTCTCTATAGTTAATTGCCAAAATGGATATTTGATAATTCCAGGGGTATTATAGCCAACTCCTAATTCTAAATAAACGATTTTGGAATAATGATATTTATTTAAAAAGTGATAATAACGTTCTTGGGCATGATACCAGCCGGAATCTTGAACAAATGTTTTATCACAGCGAAGATTCATTGTCATTGGAGCATTACATATTGGACAGTACGGAATTAGTGAACTGGGAATTTTCAAATCATGCTGTTGTTTGATCATTGTAACAACTGTCTCGTAATTATCATAAGTTTTTTGATGGCATGGTTTTGAACATTGCCAAAGTCCGTAATCTCCTTGAGTATAAAATAATTTTTCTTTAATAAAACCAGCTATTTGAAACTGATGATCAACATTTGTTGTAATGACGAAATAATCTTTATTAATGAGTAGGTTTAATAATTTTTTATAAGTATCTTTAGGGGCTTCCAAATAGCGGTTATAATAAATATGACGACTCCAATAAGCCCAGTATTTCTCTAAACTAGGATAGGGGTAAAAGCCTGCCGAATACATATCTTGTAAATGATATTTTGTAATGAAATCATTAAAATATTTTTTAAAACGGTTCCCTGAGTATGACAGACCAGCGGCGCTAGAAAGTCCAGCTCCAGCTCCAATTAAGATTGCATCACATTTTTTGATTGCTTGACTCAATTTTAAAATATCAAGTGATTCTCTTTGAAACATTATAACACTCCCTTCTCATCGTTATTATCCTTCAATGGTTGCTATTTGTGAAGTACGCACATAAAAGTGGCTTAGTTTCTTTTATGTAACTAACTTGACTTTCATAAGTATAGTTTATAAAATATACTTAGTTACTATAAGAAACTATAAGGAGTACACATATGAAAGAATTTCCAAAATGTCCAGTTGAAACTACATTATTATTAATAAGTGATAAATGGAAGGTTTTGATTATTAGGGATCTGCTACCAGGGAAAAAAAGATTTGGTGAGTTAAAAAAATCAATCGGAACGATTTCTCAAAAAGTATTAACTTCAAACCTTCGGGCAATGGAGGAGAGTGGATTGATTAGTCGTAAAGTTTATCCCGAAGTTCCTCCTAAAGTCGAATATTCGCTAACTGAGTTAGGTTATAGTTTAAAACCAATCTTGGATGCTATGTATAGCTGGGGTGAAGATTTTAAGAAAAATCATCAATCAATATAATAATGGATAGAGTCTCAGTATTAATATTTTTTGGATGGCTGAATGATCTTAAAGGGGGTTCAGTAAAAAATAGAAATTGATAAAAATACGACTCATAAAGATATAAAGTGTCAAATTTCTAGTTTCTTAACAAGTATAATAGTGCATGATATAACTTATGACTAGAGAGTTAGAGGGGAAAATTATGGATAATGAAGATTTAGTAAGAGAATATAGCAATAATCTTACAACATATGAACAATTTACAAATTTGATGGAAACATATATATGTAATTTGTTGAATCGTGAACAAATATCGTTTCATTCAATCACTAGTAGAACAAAGAGTATTGAGAGTTTATCTAAAAAGATAGAGTTAAAAAACAAGTATCAAAAATTAGATGAAATAACAGATTTATCAGGTATTAGGGTAATTACATATTATACGGATACTGTTGATCAAATATCGAAATTAATTGAAAATGAGTTTATTATTGATCGTGATAATTCTATTGATAAAAGAAAGAGTCTGGATCCAAAACGTTTTGGGTATCGTTCGTTGCATTATGTGGTTCAAATTGATCCTAAGTATGTTAAAGCACAGGAATATCTTAAGTATCATAATTTAAAATTAGAAATTCAAATTAGCTCAATTCTGCAATACACATGGGCTGAGATTGAACATGATTTAGGTTATAAATCTCAAGAAGAGATTCCCTATGATATTAAAAGGAGTTTTTCACGGTTAGCTGGATTGTTAGAATTGGCAGATGAGGAATTTTTAAGAATTAAAAATGAGATCTTTGCATATCAAAATCATTTGCTGCTTTCTTATTTAAGTGCTGATATTGATAAAGAATCATTAGCTGTATTTAAAGTCAAAAGTCCTGAATATAATGAATTGACAGAATTTTTAATTAAAGAAATGAAAGCTAAGAAGGTTAGTCAGGGTAATTTTGAGAATATCATTAGGATGTTTGAGTATTTGAATATAAGTAAACTTCAGGAGGTAGATCAAAAATTAAAGCAATATCAACAGCTGATAATGGAACACATTGATGTTCTTTATCGTGATGCAACAAGGACTAAAACAAATATAATTTCTGGTGATATGCCATTGTTATGTTTATGCTATTTTATTTTAGTAGTAGAGAAAGGTGAAGTGGAGTTTGAGAAGTTCACAGAACAGTTTATTTCTAGTGTTAATTTTAAAAATCGATTAATAGAATTAAAAAGAATATTGAAAGATTATAAATTAGAAGCTGCTGATTAAATTAACAGCTATTTAAACTAGAGTTAGCTCTAGTTTTTTTATAATGTTTAAAGTATTTATAATAATGGATATAAATGTAATTGTGATCAGTCTTACGAGTTTGCTAGGGGCTTTCTATAAGTTATTTAGAACTTACAAGATATTATAATGATAACGCTTGCTTTTTCTGAGGAAAAAGATGTTTATAATAATATTTATGGTATAATTATGATGTTAGTATTATTAATTGTTTCGTTTATATTGGGCTATAGTTTAGGATTTGAGGAGGAATAATAAAATGAAAAACTGGTGGCAAAAGAGTGTTGTGTATGAAATATATGTGCGGAGTTTTAAAGATACCAATCATGATGGGATCGGTGATATTAATGGGATTACTGAGCAGTTAGATTATTTAGCAACATTGGGAGTTGATGTGTTGTGGATCACGCCAATTTATGAATCGCCAAATGATGATAATGGATATGATATCTCAGACTACTATGAGATAATGCAATGTTTTGGAAATATGACTGATTTTGAGAATCTTTTAACGCAAGCTCATAAGCGAAATATTAAGATAGTTATGGATCTTGTTGTTAATCATACCTCTGATGAACATAGATGGTTTATCGAAAGTAAGAAAAGTAAAGATAATCCATATCGTGATTATTATATTTGGAAAGATGGTAAAGAAGATGGCAGTGTACCAAATAATTGGACAAGTTGTTTTCTAGGTTCAGCTTGGCAGTATGATGAGACAACGAAACAGTATTATTTACATTTATTTTCTAAAAAACAACCGGATTTAAATTGGGATAATACTGATGTTAGAAATGAAATTCAAAAAATGATTGCCTGGTGGCTTGATAAAGGAATTGATGGATTTAGAATGGATGTCATTAATTTGATTTCTAAAGATCAAGATAATATTTATCAAGATAGTCCAATAAAGGGGCATAGTGTCAGTGCTAATGGACCTCGTGTCCATGAATATATTCGTGAGTTAACAGATAACGTTTTTTCAAAATATGATGTGATGACTGTTGGAGAAGCTCCAGCAGTGACAACAAAAGAAGCTATTCAATATGCAAGTAATGATGGAAAAGAAATGAGTATGGTTTTCCAATTTGAATTAATGGATGTTGATGGTGGTGAAAAACAAAAATGGAGTGATGAAAGATTTAAATTAACGGATGTAAAAGCAATTTTAAGAAAATGGCAAATTGATATGCATGGACGAGCATGGAATTCGTTATTTTGGAATAATCATGATCAACCACGAGTAGTTAGTCGTTTTGGAGATACAAGTTCTAAAGAAACTTGGGAAAAATCAGCAAAAATGCTTGCTACTGCCCAATATTTTTTACAAGGGACTCCTTATATTTATCAAGGTGAAGAACTTGGAATGACTAATGTTGAGTTTAAGAATATTGGTGAGCTTAGAGATATTGAAAGTATAAATTCTTATCATCAGTATGTTGAAGTGGAAAAAATGTTTACCCCTGAAGAGATGCTTCGATTTATTAATAAATCAAGTCGTGATCATGCACGTACTCCAATGCAATGGAATGATCTAGAAAATGCAGGATTCTCTGATGCTGAACCATGGATCAAAGTTAATCAAAATTATAAATGGCTTAATGCACAAGCACAAATAACTGATGAAAACTCAATTTTTAATTACTATAAAAAAATGATCTCAATTTTAAAGGAAAATGAAGTTGTTCAGTTTGGTGATTATCAAGAATATTATGAGGATAGTAATGAAGTCTATGTTTATAAACGGGAGTATGACGGAAAAAAATTATTTGTCTTATCTAATTTTACAGCTAAAGAGGTTACCTATGATAAAACTTTATTTGAAGCTGAAGCAAAGGTGTTACTAGGAAATTATAATGATTTGATAAGAGGGAAATTACGGGCTTATGAAGCGGTTGTACTAGTTGTTTAAAGTTAGTATTAGGGATGATCTTGAATGATCAGGAGGTAAGAAAATGCCTAAAAAATATTTTAAGATTGGTTGCACTGTAATTATAGTAACTTTAATAGGATTATTTTTAAAAAATAATGCTCCGGCTAATAATTATAAAAATCCCGATACTTTGAATATACAAGATAAACAAAGTATGATGATGGCAGATAAGGCTGTTGAAAAAATAGCTAGGGGAACATCCGGGAAGTTTGAAACTTTATATTTAGGGGCTGATGGTCAATTTCAATGGAATATTTTAAATCCGGAAGAAACTAGCTTTTTTGATGAAGATGGAAAAGCTATTAAATCCATTTTATTAATTTCAACAAAGCTTCAAACCTCAACACCATTTGATCAGGAAAGTAATCGCTATGAAACTAGTGCTTTACGACAAGCAGAGATTGCGTTAGCATCTCAAACTTTATCACCAAAAGAAGCGGAAGTAATATTTAATACTACTCAACCAGGTGGTGACGTTGTTACTGTTACTAGTTATTCATTTATAGAATCACAGTTATTTGGTGATAAATTTTTTGCCCCAACAGCAAAAATAATGAATTCAAATAGTTGTGGACTTGAAGATCGTCATTATCGTCAGGAGGGGAATTATTACTGGTTGTCAGCAGCTGCTAAAGATGATCCTAAATTAGCGGGATATATCTCTAAATGTGGAGTTTTTGCACAATTAGATATTACTGTCGAGCATCTTAGTGCAAGAGCTACTGCTAATCTTGATCCTCATGCAGTTTTATTTTTTGCTGCAGCCCAAGGTGGTAAAGTCAGTGGAGTAGTCGGGAGCAAAGCAATGCAGGACGTGGAACATCAAGAATTACTTAGTGATTATCGTTTAACATTAAAAGATGCTTCACAAACCTTAGTTGTGAGCGATCAGGTTAAAGAAAATAATAAAATAAGTTTTAATTATAGTGCCCAAGGCGATGGGGATTTACTCAGTGCAGTTATAATTGATAAAACACAAAATGAGATTGTATCTTATGGTCAGTTAGCTGATATTAGTGTTACTAAAATGGGTGTTGCTTTAATTGAGTTGCCAAAAAAATATGATCATGATAACTATCAGATAAAAGTGTTTAGTGAGCAATATAACGGGGACTACAAAACGGATTATGCCAGTGAATTAGTTGATTTGAAGATTGAATAAAATAAAAAGAGCTGGATTTAACTGTACCGACCTCCTAACCGTTAGAATTTGATATGTATCTAAAATTCAGGGCACATATCATTTTTGATCTAACTTTCTGAGGTCACATCAAACGATTTGTTAAATCTAGTTCTTTTTTATTAAATACTTTTGCTGCGTTCATTGGCTTTATGAACTTTACAAGGATTGCCATAAGCAATTGTATCAGCAGGGATATCTTTTGTAACAACACTACCTGCTCCAATTACGGTATTATCACCAATTGTAACTCCCGGTAGAATAATTGTTCCCCCGCCAATCCAAACATTTTTACCAATAATAACTGGGGCTGTTTGTGTTTTACAAAAATTGAATGTTTCATTTTCACTGATAGTAAAACGATCAAGATAATGAGTAGGATGATAAGCGGTATATATTTGTACATTTGGAGCAATTAAAACATTATCACCAATAATAATTTTATTATCATCGAGAAATGTACAATTCATATTAACTTCGCAGTTATTCCCAAAATATATATTACAGCCATAATCAACATGAAAAGGTGGGGTAATCCATAATTGGTTTCCAACTTTACCTAATAATTCATTAAGAAGCTCACTTTTTCTTTTAGTATCGCTAGAATTGGTTAGATTATAATCTCGGGCTAGATCTTTGGCTCGATGCCATAGAGCAAGTAATTCGGCATCGCCACAATCATATAATTCCCCAGCTAACATTTTTTCTTTTTCAGTCATTTAAGATAATAACTTTAATAGATCAAGTGGCTGCTCAAACACGTGATCTGGTTTATCAATACCTTTAGCGGAAACACTTCCCCATTTTGCATAACCAAAGTCGATACCAGCGTTTTTAGATGCGAGATAATCAGAATGAGCATCACCGATATAAATAACATCTTCAGGTTGCAAAGATAATCGCTTTAAACATTCTAATAACGGTTCGGGATCGGGTTTATGCTTGACTGTATCGTTAGCTAAAACAGCAGTTTTCATATATTTATCTAAACCTTTTGCAACAAAATCAATTTGATACTGTGCTGTTGTTTTTGCTGAAGCAACTGCTTGAATGATGCTTCCGTCAAATGCTTCAAAAATTTCTTCAAACCCTGGGTATAAAGAAGCGCTTTCTTCATATTCATTGACATATTTAACCCATCTAGCGTAAGTCTTTTCTTTATCAGCTACTTGTAACTCTTCCATTACTTTCATACCTGGATAGGGTAAAAATTTTAAGACTTGTTCAAATGTCCAATCTTCACCGGTTTCTTCTTTAATAATCTTAATCAAGGGATACATATTCATATTTATTGTATTTAATACTGTTCCGTCAAGGTCATAAATAATTGCTTTATATTTTTTCATTACTTTCCTCCACTAATTGTTTTAATATTTTTTCAATTCCTAAATAATTTAACCCATGGAATAAGTTATCTAAATATTGTTTATAAACTTTAATATCATAAATAAATTGTGAGTGTAGATAAGTATAAATAGTTTCATTAATTAAATGCCAATCCAAGTCCCAATCAAGTTCAAGAGAAAGGTCAACATGCTCAGGGTCTAAAGACGTTAAAACAATTATTAATAGATAAGCAATAATGTTTTGAAAGTCTTTTGGCTTGTTACATGTCCTAACTGCTTGATTTAAGGAAATATCGTGATAAGGAATAAGTCCTATTTCACCAGCAATTCCATATTTGCCATGAACTAATTGTCCATTATACATATATGAACTACCAATTCCCTTTTTGTTTAGGTGCAAATAAATTGAACTATTTTTATGATGATGATAACAAGTACCTAATTGCATCGCTTTGACATCGTTTTCAACTAGAATAGGAATATTGATACTCTTTTCTAACTCTGTGATCCAAGTGTGGGTTTCAAAGTGGTTATTGTGGTCGGTTAAATATTCATTATCTCTAACGATTCCTTCAACTGCAATAACGATACATTGACAATTGAATTTGGTGAGAAGCACTTTAATTAGAGTAATTAATTGTTGTTCATCCTCAAATTCCAGAATATCGGTTGTTAGTATTTTTTTGTAAGAATGAATTTGATAAGTTATTTTAGGGTTTTGAATATAGAGACAGATTATATTAAAATGCTTTTCAACTAATGCAAAGCGGGTTGGGCAACGTCCACCGGTTGAATGATCGTTACCTGTTTCTTTAACAATATCGTGTTGTTGCAAAAGGCGAATCATATTTCTTACACTAGGCTGTGATAATTGAGTATCATTGCTCAATTCGCTCATTGTGGCACTGTCTCTACTAAATAATGATTGTAATAATAGATGTAAGTGATGTTTTTTTACATCTTTAAGAATTTTTTTGTTCATGTGTGCCTCCTACTTTTATTATACTTTAATAAAAGTTATTTACAAGCTAATAATAAAAAATAAATATATTTTTAAAAATGGAAAGATTTTATCTGCTGGTTTATATTTTATGGAAATTTATGCTAGAATTAAAGATAATAAGTTAAACTATTAATAATATGGGGAGAAAAAAATGAAAGGATTTAAACGAAATAATCAATTATTATCTTTGTGCGGTTTGAACTGTGGTTTGTGTCCGATGCATATTGATGGTTACTGTCCAGGATGTGGTGGTGGAGCAGGAAATCAAAGTTGTAGGATTGCTCGTTGTAGTTTGGAACATGATAATCTCACATATTGTTATGAATGTTCATCATATCCTTGTGATAAATACATGAAATTTGCTAAATATGATTCATTTATTACACATCAACATTATCATCAAGATTTAATGAAAGCTAAAGATGGTGGTATAGACACATATAATCAAGAGCAGCTTGAAAAGATAGATATTTTAAAAATATTTTTAGAAAAATATAATGATGGACGAAAAAAGAGTTTTTATTGTCTTGCTGTAAATCTTTTAGAGTTAGAAGAACTTAAAAGTCTAATTAAACAGATAGAAACTAATTCAAAGCTGTCAGCTCTAACAAAAAAAGAGCAAGCTAAATATGTATTTGATTTATTTCAAGATTTAGCCAAACAACATAGCTTAATCTTGAAATTAAATAAGAAGAGTAAAAAATAATTTACCCGTAAGATTAGCAAGAGTAACTAATTTACGGGTATTTTTATTGTACAATTGAAGCATCATATTGAATTGTTTGTAATAAAGCTTTACAAGTATTAATAAATTCATCCTTATTCATGCCTTTAACAATTGCTTCACTAGCTAGTAACTCTAGCTCATCAAGTAATTTTTCTTGATGTTCATGAGAATTATCAATCGTTGGTTGAACTTTAGCACCATGACGGCGATCAATACAAATATAGCCTTCTTGTTTTAGCAGCCCATAAGCTTTATTAACGGTCATATTATTTACTTGAAGATCTTGAGCTAAAGTCCTAACGGTTGGTAATGACTCGCCGTATTTAAATTGACCATTAGCAATACCTTTAACAATTTCATTACGTAGTTGCAAATAAATTGGAATTTCACTTGTATAGTCTAGATTAATAATCATTGGCTAAGCACCTCCTGAATTTCTTGATAGATGAGTTTAGTATTTTGAATATCATCATCATTAACGATATAGGTTATATCATCAGTATACAAAATTATATAGCAAGGATGCAAACTTGCCATGTATACTTTACACTTACCATAACGGTCAAAAGTATAATTTCCCTTACCATAAACAAAAGTATCGGTTCCATTAGTTCTAATTCCTTTACCTAAATCATCGGCTAGTTCTGCTTTATTAACTTTTTGAAGATCAATTGAAACATCGTAGAAAGGACTATCAACAACTACTGCTTGATCGGTTAAAGAAAGATTGACAAGATTATTAGTTATATCTAAATAATACGGATATCCAAATAACCATAGCAATAAAGCAATAACAAATGTCCAAATACCAATAATAAAAATTCGATAAGCCGGTTTTGCAGTATTAAATGTCATCTGTGTTCCATTTGGCGCTGAAATAAGTGTACGTGGATCAGCTTTATTATAATACGTTGGACCAAACCAACCGATTTTCCAGCAATCATCATTACTGATGGTATATTCACATTCGTTGTAATGAGCGAGAATCTTTGCCTTTTTCTCTCGATAATGGTTAGCTTTAATGACAATGATAATTACACAAAGAATCATTATTAAGGCAACTAAAAAGAGTATTACAAAAGGTAGCTTTTCAAGTAAGAAAAATTGTAAAGCTAAGTTAAAAATACTATCACCAGTGATTAAAAAGAAAAAACAATGATGAAAAGAATCACGACGTAGTAAATTCAATGTTATATTTACTTCACTGTTTTTACAGAATGTTTTATTTGGTAATTTTTTAATAAAGACAATTCCAAGTACTAAGACCATAAATTGTAATACCATGTAAAGATACATGGCATTTTCAGCGTGGAAATAAATCATATTTCCTAATACAGATAGATCAATTATTAAAACGAAGAAGTAACGTCTTAAATTAAAAGGGTGTTTTTCCATATAGGCTGATAATGATAAATCAATTTTAATTTTCTCTATTTTTTCATCTGGCCAATTGCGCAATTTTTTTAAAGCTAATAATTTAGCACGTGCTTTTCTATACGGAACATAATAGACGGAAACGTTAAACCATATCACAATCATAAAATAAAGTAATAGCCATTTAGTTGAAAAAATAAATAAAGGAATAAATGTTATAAATGAGATAATAAATACCCATAAATGTTCTTTTTTAAACTGTTTCTCAATTTCTTTAATTTCAACAGATTCATAAGTCCAATCAGGGATTGTAACTAAAAATAAGCGTCCTTCATTATAACGACTCTCTCGTTTAGAAGAAAAGTACATTACTACATTAATAAAAACTAAACATAAAATTAAAATCCACATATTACTCACCTCTTATATTTGTATTATATAACATAATACAAATAATACAAAATAAAATAATAAAATATTATAACATATTTTGCTGAAAATGATTCGCAACAAAAAGCAGAATCGATTCGATTCTGCCAGGTTGATAATTATTCAGCTGTTTCTAAACCTTGTTTTTTAGCAGCTTTATTAGAAGCTGATACAAGTGGTGCATAAACTAAGAGTCCAATTATGGTTATAACGATCTGTGAGGGCGTACCCCGTATATCACCAGTAGATAGATAACCAGAAAGTAAGGGGGGAGTTACCCATGGGATAACAATATAAGTATGTCCTACTAAGCCAACTGCAGTTGCAAAATATGCTATTAAAGTTGAAACAAATAGAAACAATACAGAAAGGAACAGTATAAATAGGGTTGAAAACGACAGGAAGTCCAAACATAATTGGTTCACTGATATTGAAGATACTTGAGACCTCACCCAAACGGGCAATCACTTTTTCTTGAAAAGATAAATACGGTAACAACTAAGATTAATAAAATCATTAAGAAAAATGAAACTTTTGTAAGTCAGTATAATGATGATTTTAAAGATGCGGTTCGTTTCAGTGTTATTGATTATGGCGCAACAGTAGGAACAGCTAAAGAGATGGAAACAAAATTTTCTGAAACAATTAGGGTTGCAAGTCAAGGTTATAAGTTAGAGGCTTATATGCATGGACCATATTTGGAAGTCAATCCAGAACATCGAATTTTCTTTATCGAAACGCCAAGTCCAAGATTATCTAAAGCAAAACTATTAAAAGCCTATGAATCACAGTATACGGAGCACGTGTTTGCTATTACGAAAGCACAATCAATAAGACCTTAGCATTAGATATTGCTTTAGATGAGTATCAGGCTGCATATTTACTAATTATTCTTTTCCAAGTAATGACATGGTGTATTGCTAAAAGTAAAGAAATTGATTTGACGAAATGGATTTATACAGATTTTTCTCAAGCGGTCAAGAGTAAAACGGCTGTTTAAGATTATGTCTAGAAAGGCTTGTCAAAAATATTTGACAACATTCCTAATATCTTTGGTAGCATTATTTTGATGGTTTATTTATACTGTTAATTATAGGAGGAAAGCAGATGTTAGGCGAAAAATTAATGCGATTAAGAAAAAAACAGGGCTATAGTCAACAAGAGGTTGCAGATAAGTTATCAGTGAGTAGACAAACTATTTCTAACTGGGAATGTGATCAAGCCTTACCCGCAGTTGATAAAGCCATGGAATTGGCACAGTTATATAATATAAGTTTAGATGATTTAATGGAAAATGAGATTGAAATAGTTAGTAATAATAAAACTAAAGACCTACATCTTTTACAATATTTGATCGGAAAAACTTGTACGCTGGAGTGCACACGAGATGCCTATTTGTTAGATATATCTACAAGTGATGGAAAGGTTCTAATTGTTGATGTCAATGATGATTGGGTTAAAGTGCAGTATCATCGAACAAAAAAAGGTTCGTTTATAAAAAAAGAAACTGTTACCAAACTAATTGATCTATCATGTATTAGCGGCTTTAAGGTCGAGGGGGAATTATAATGACGACTATTATTGCAATTATTGCTTTAGTTATAAGTATTTGTGCAATATATGAGATTGAAAAACTAAAGAAAAATGATGTTAAAAATATTGAAAAAGAAATTAAGGAAACAGATCGAATTAAGAATATTTTAGCAGGATTAAAGCAGTGTGATTGCGAATTGATTGTAAAAGAAACCATGTTTTTGATTGATGTCCCATATAGTGTAGAAGGTAAAATCATTGATTTAGATGATGATTGGGTTTTAATTGTTAGTATGGGAAGAAAGACGATTAGTAGAATGATTAGGATAACCATGATTAAAGATGTAATAGAATTGACTAAGTAGACAACTAAGGTTGTCTTTTTAATTGTAAACTAATTTTAAATAATTAGTTTACAATTTAGTGAATGTTTGCTATGCTTAAAAACGAGGTGATTCAATGAGTGTAAAACAAAATGTAATTGCTTTACTTGAAGAAAATCGTAGTAAGGTAATATCCGGACAAGAGTTAGCCAACCAATTGCATGTTAGTCGTGCGGCAATTTGGAAAGCGATAAAGACATTAAAAGAAGAGGGATATAATATTGAAGCAACGCCAAATAAAGGATATGTATTATTAGAAAATAGTGATGTTTTATCAAAACAAGGAATTGCATATTATTTAACTGAAGAAATTGATATCTTTTCATATAAAACAATCGATTCAACCAATACACAAATGAAGAAATTAGCAATAAATGGTGGTAAAAATCATAGTGTAATTGTGTCTGAAGAACAAAGCGCCGGACGTGGTAGATTTGGACGAAGTTTTTATTCACCGGCTCAAAAAGGGGTTTATATGAGTGTTTTATTAAAAACAGGAGATTCGCTACAAAATGCAACTATGATTACAATTAAAACAGCAGTTGCGGTTAGGCGAGCAATTGCAAAGCTATATGATATTGAAGTAGCAATTAAGTGGGTTAATGATTTGTATTATCGAGGGAAGAAGGTTTGTGGTATTTTAAGTGAGGCAATTAGTGATTTTGAAAGCGGAATGATCGAAGCAATTATTATTGGAATTGGAATTAATGTATCAACTGATAATTTTCCATTAGAAATAGCTTCCATAGCTACTTCTCTAGGATTACAAGAAGCTAATCGTAATCAATTTATTGCAGAAATCTTAAATCAGCTATTTGCAATTATCGATGAGGATTTTAAATTGGTTTTGAATGAATATCGCATGGCTTCATGTGTATTGCATAAGCAAATAACTTTTAATCAAAAGGGGGAGCAGTTTACCGGTTTAGTTCGTGAAATTAATGATTTAGGTAATTTGGTCGTTAGTAGCAATGGTGCAGAAATGGTATTAACCGCGGGTGAAGTAAGTATTATAGGAGGAAACCATGGAGCAGAATAAGTTACTAACAACAAAGAAAATAACCTATTGTGCAATTTTTACGGCTCTAATTACAATCGGAGCATTTATACAGATTCCGGTACCTTTCATGGATTATTTTACATTACAATTTTTCTTTGTTTTGCTAGCTGGAATTTTATTAGGCTCAAAATTAGGAGCATTGGCAGTATTACTGTATGTTGTAATTGGATTACTAGGATTACCAATATTTGCGGCCGGTGGAGGTTTAGCGTATATTGTTAGACCTAGTTTTGGTTATTTAATTGGTTTTATTGCAGGAGCGTATGTTACAGGCATAATATGTGAAAAAACTAATGAAATAGCAGCAAAAAAATATGTTTTGGCAGTATTGAGTGGTCTTTTGGCCACTTATATGATTGGACTTGGCTATAAATATATCATTTTGAATTACTATACTGGAACTCCAATAACTTGGAAACTAGTTTTGCTCTCATGTTTTCCTTTAGATTTACCAGGTGACTTATTTTTAAGTTTTTTAGCAGTCGGGACAGGAATTAGATTTGAAAAGATTTTTAAAAAGAGGAGAATACAATGTTAGAGAAGCTCATTGCACAAATTATGGCTGGTTATGAAATTAGTAAAGCAGAAGCTAAGATGCTGATAGATTATGATCTAGGGACTTTAAAGCAAGGGGCTGAACTAATTAGAAGAAGCTATTGTGGTAGTACATTTGATCTTTGTTCAATTATTAATGGTAAAAGCGGGCGGTGTAGTGAGAATTGTAAATATTGTGCTCAATCAGTTTATTATCAAACTGGAATTGATATTTATAATTTGTTGAAAATTAGTGAAATTAAAGCAATAGCCCTACATAATCAAAAGCAAGGTGTCGAACGTTTTTCTATTGTGACATCCGGACGGAAATTAAATGTTCAAGAATTTAATAAAATTTTAAAAATATATCAAGAACTTAATGATACTACAACGATATCCTTATGTGCTTCACTAGGACTATTAAACTTTGAAGAGTTAAAAAAACTTAAAGAAACAGGCGTTAAAAGATATCATAATAATTTGGAAACATCACGTAACTACTTTAATAATGTTTGTACTACTCATAGTTACGAGCAAAAAATCAAAACAATTAAGGCTGCAAAATTAGCAGGTTTGGAGGTTTGTAGTGGCGGAATTGTAGGAATGGGAGAATCATGGCTTGATCGACTTGATCTAGCTTTTGAATTAAAAGACTTAGGAATAAAGTCGGTTCCAATCAATGTTCTAAATCCAATTAGAGGAACACCGTTAGAACATTTGAAACCATTATCAAAAGAAGATGTTGAAAGAATATTTGCCATTTTTCGTTTTATTCTTCCTGATGCAACGATTAGAATGGCTGGTGGTAGAGGGCTTTTTGATGATAAAGGAATAAATGTATTTAAAAGTGGTGCTAATGGCGCTATCACTGGAGATATGCTTACAACTCAGGGAATAACTATTGCTGAAGATCAAAGAATCATTAAGCAATTGGGATTTAGGGTAGCCAAGCCATGATTAAAGGTTTGTTTGTTACTGGAACAGGGACAGATGTTGGAAAGACATATGTAAGTGCAAGAATAGTTAAAGCCTTGAAATCACAGTATAAGGTTGGTTATTATAAGGCGGCCTTAAGTGGTGCCGTTGTTGAAAATGATGTACTGATACCAGGTGATTTAGAAGTTGTTAAGCAGTATGCAAGTCTGCCAAATGAAAGCTGTAAAGTATCTTTTGTTTATGAAGAAGCATTTGCGCCTCATCTAGCTGCAAAAAAGACTAATACACCAGTTGATTTAAATACTATAAAAGCAGATTTGACAGATTTAGAAAATAAGCATGATTTTGTTGTTATTGAAGGAAGTGGTGGTATTATTTGTCCACTGCGCGATGATAAATTGATAATGCTTAGTGATGTGATGTTACTGGCTAACTATCCGCTAATAATTGTAACATCATCAGGCTTGGGTAGTATTAATGGAGCAGTTTTAACGGCTCAATATGCTAAACAGTTAAATTTAAATGTACTTGGTTTTATTATGAATAATTTTGATAGTAACAATCTCCTTCATCAAGATAATCGAATAATGATTGAAAGATTAAGTAGTTATAAAGTTTTAGGGTATTTAAACAAAAAAGCTGATAAGATTGAATGGTTTGAACAAATTATAGAAAGTTAAGATAAAAAAGTGAAATATACCTCGGTATTTAATACTTAATATCTAATAAACGGGAGATATTTCAAATTCACTTTTAATTATAAATAATCGGTTCCTATCTACTTTAGCGGAGTTATATCAATATGTAGTTACAGTTTTTTTCATGTTAACATTATTGGCGAAATGTTAACGGATTGATATAGACGAAAAAAGACAAAATATCTATGATATAGATAGGAGGGATGGGTTATGAGCATTGGTAAAAAACTACTAAGCCTAAGGCAAGAAAAAGGGATTTCACAAGAAGCTTTGGGCCGTGAATTAAATGTATCAAGGCAAACAGTGTCTAAATGGGAAAGTGATTTAAGTTTACCAGACATGAAAATGATGATAACAATAAGTCAATTTTATGAAATAAGTATTACCCAATTATTAGATCTTGATGATGAAACAGAAGCTGATTCAATCAATAAGATATATGAACAAACATCATTAGTGTTAGAGAATCTACAAAAGGAAAATAAAAAAAAGATTATTCGTGATTGGATAATTATTATTATTTGTACTCTTTGTTTATGTGTTGCATTAGCAATACTAGTTAAAAAGGGAACTAATGAGGTAGTTTTTTATCCTAATAATAGTACAACTCCAATAACCGATAACAATATAATAGATTATTCAAATACAACATTTAAAGTGATTAGTTATGACTTTGATAAAATGACAATGAGTATTAATTATAAATGCGTTTTAAATAATTATACAGATATAACTCAAGTAAATATCTGTATTGTTGATGTTTTTAATAATCAGAGTATTTATCCAATGACTAAAGAAAATGCTTATACTTTTGTTTTAACAGAAACAATTCCTTTAGTGAATTATGCTAACTTTGAAATTTTGGTTAAAAATGGTGATAAAGGAGAAAAAATTAATGCGGATTCAGAAATAGAACATCATTTAGACAACTTGTTGAGTCACTTGATTTATATCTATATTCCAGGTGATAAAAATTATAAATTGATTAGAAATAATATGATTTATAAATTAGATTATAGTTATTTAGAAAACGAAAAGATTGATTATAGTGGTACTTTATCAAATAAAGTAGAGATAATTATTAATAAAATTAAAAATAATAATTATGAAAAAATTGGTCAAACTAATACAACTTTAGATAAGCAAAAAAAGATAAAATTATCAAAAGACTTATCTAATGGTAGTGAGATAAATGTTATCGTAAATATAATAACCGCTGAGCAATCATATGAATTGGTTAATATTAACCGTTATGTTCAAACTGGAGGAATTAGTTATTCTGAGTATCCTATCTATCGTTATGGAGATATTTAAAAAAAGATCGTAATGATCTTTTTTACTATTTTATTTCAATGAGTTCGTATTCACGAGTTCCGATTCCAATTTTTTCACCATGTTCTAAACAAGATTTCCAGTTTGTTTCAGGTGATACGTCTGTAAAGTGATCATGATGATGATGACCATGTTTATCTAACAAACTATTTGCAATAGCAGGCTGTTTATTAACAGCATCAGCACAAGCCATATCTAAAGCAACGGGATCAAATGAGGCAAACATTCCGACATCAGGGACGATGGCAATATCATTTTCACTATGACAATCACAATAAGGTGATACATCAATAACCAATGAAATATGAAAACATGGTCGATCTTGCACAACTGCTTTAGTATATTCAGCAATCTTATAGTTTAAAATGTCATTAGCTTCATCCATGCTGGCAACGATTGCATCTTTAGGACAGACTCCAATACAGCGACCGCATCCAACACATTTATCATGATCGATAGAGGCTTTGTGATCAGTAATACTTGTCCCGTTATGAGCACAAATTTTAATACATTGTCCACAGCCAATACACTTATCTTGCTCAACGACAGGTTTGCCAGCACTGTGCATTTCCATTTTACCAGCACGGGAACCACATCCCATACCTAAATTTTTCAAAGCACCACCAAATCCAGTCAATTCGTGTCCTTTAAAGTGATTTAACGAAATGATAATATCAGCATCCATAATCGCTTGACCAATTTTTGCTTCTTTAACATATTCTCCATTGATTGGAACGATTTCTTCATCTGTTCCTTTTAAACCATCAGCAATGATTGTGTGAACTCCGGTTTGGAAAGGATTGTAGCCATTAGAATAAGCACTGTCTAAATGATCTAGTGCATTTTTTCTTCCTCCCACATATAGAGTATTACAATCAGTTACGAAAGCTTTTCCACCCAATTCTTTTACATAGTCAGCAACAGCTTTAGCGTAATTTGGGCGTAAAAAAGCTAAATTACCGGGTTCTCCGAAATGTACTTTGATAGCAGTGTATTTGTTTTTAAAGTCAATTTCTTCAAAACCTGCTTTCTTCATTAAAAACTTCAGTTTTTCAGGAAGATTCATTCTTCCTGTATGCATATCACAATAATAAACTTTTGCTTTTTCCATAATTACCTCCATGATATTATGTCCTTGTATAATTTAATTTTAGCACTATTTATTGTAGGCTAAAAGCTAAATCAATTATATCTTACATCTTAAAGTATGCTTTAACGCAATATAAATAGCAAATAATTACAACAAAAAAAGAGCATCTCAAATATAAATCGAGATGTTCCTTTAAATAAATTATTAATTATTTTCCTCAGCAGTATCATTAGTCAAATTGAATTTATCTAATAAGTAGAAAGTTAGTGAAAGAATCATAGCAACAATACAAGCTAGCACCATTCCAGTTAATTCGACACCACCAAAGCTTAGCGTAATACTGCTTAATCCTGTAACAAAAACAACTGAAGTTAAGATAAGGTTTTTATTAGTTGCGTAATCAACTTTTTGATCAACTAAAATTCTTAATCCACTAGTACCAATCATTCCATATAGTAAGAAACTGATTCCACCAATAACCGGTCCAGGAATAGTTTGAATTAGTGCTGATAAGGGTCCTACGAATGAACAAATAATAGAAAGAACAGCTGCACCTGCAATTACTTGAACACTATATACACCGGTGATAGCCATAACCCCAATATTTTCACCATATGTAGTTGTTGGAACAGAACCGATAAATCCTGAAATCATAGTTGAAAAATTATCACCAAATAAAGAACGATGTAATCCAGGGTCTTCTAACAGGTTTTTACCGATTATTTTTCCTGTAACAATTTGATGACCGATATGTTCTGAAGTAATTACAAGAAGAACTGGTAAGATCATCAAGATAGCGTTAATATCAAATTTTGGAGTTGAGAAATTAGGTATTGCAAATAGTGGAGCATTTGCTACAGTTGTAAAATCTACTAATCCAAAACAAATTGCTGCAATATATCCACAGATAATTGCAATAAGAATTGGAATGACACTTAAAAATTTTCTAAAACAAATATTTCCAAAAATTGCAACTCCTAGAGTAATTAAAAATACCCAAACATTGGCCATCTGAATATTATCACCAATCAAGCCTGCATTATTTGCAGCAGTAGCACTTAATTCTAATCCAATTAATGCAACTACTGGTCCCATTGCAGCTGGTGGTAAAACAATATCGATCCATTTTGTCCCACATTTTTTAATAATTAAGGCTAATAAACAGCCGCAAAATCCGACTGCTACGAATCCCCCCAAAGCATAAGGGTAGCCAAATTTAGAAATGACAATATTTGCTGGAGCAATAAAAGCGAAGCTAGAACCTAGATAGGCAGGGGCTTTCCCTTTTGTAATAACAATAAATAATAACGTTCCAATACCGTTCATGAATAAGACGATAGCTGGATTTATCCCAAATAAGAAAGGTACTAAAACACTGGCACCAAACATTGCAAACATATGTTGTAATGATAATGGAATCAGTAATTTTCCTGGGACTTTATCCTCAACTTGAATAATCCGTTTATTAGACATACATGTCCTCCTTTTTAACCTTAAATATTATGTCATTATTTAGTGATACTGTCTATAAAAATCTTCTTATTTTAGTTTAAAAAATTTAATTGTTCAAATATTTGATTATTTCCTTTATCGCTTGGTTGAACAATATGTTAAAATGATGGTGCAGGAGGTAAAACTATGCAATTAGAAGAACTGGTAAATCAGTATTATGATGATTTAAATGAAAATGATTTAATGATTTGGAAATATATATTAGCCCATAAAAAAGAGTGCTGTGAAATATCTATTGATGAATTATCTAAACGTTGTAACATATCACGGGCAACAATTTCAAGATTTAGCCAAAAGATATCTTTTGAGGGATTTCGTGAATTTAAGATGCGTTTAAAATTAGAATGTCAGCAGGTTCAAGTAAAGAATGATGGAATGCTTGATGAAATTTGTAATAATTATCTAAAAAGTATGGAACTAACTAAAGATAGCGATCTTGATGACCTCTTTGAACATATACATCACGCACGTAGGCTCTTTGTCTTTGGAACTGGTGAGACACAAAATACAGTAGCCGAAATGATTAAAAGAGTTTTTCTTCAAACTAAAGTATTTTTCGTCACCTTATATGGTAAAAGTGAATTAAAGATGACTATTAACGGTTTAGGAGAACAGGATGTAATGATTTTTATTTCTGTATCTGGTGAAAATGAAATGGCAATTGAGGCAATGAAAACATTGAAAAATAAAGGTACTTATATTGTTTCTATCACTAAACTAAATAATAATACACTAGCGCGGCTTGCTGATAAAAGTTTGTATGTAATTACAGATCAATACAAAAGATTTAATAATCGTACCTATGAAACGACTTCAGCATATTTTAATACAGTAGAAATTTTATTTCTTAAATATCTAGATTATCTGGATAATTTAGATGAGTAAAATATTTCTGCACAATTTTAAGTTTGAGAACCCTTGAAGTTTAATTTTAAGGGTTTTTTATTAATATTTACTGTACTTATGCACAGATCTTGTGCAAAGGATATAAATGTGAACCTCTTCTTTAAATACGCTTAAGATGTTGAATCAAAAATTATTTATATTACAATAAAGGTACATTAAGATCTTAGTGCAGCAAAAAATAAATTAACTCTCTTGGGGGTCATGGAATATAAATATATATTTAGCGCGAATGTTATTTATATTGGATGCATAGAGGGTTTCTAAAACTTATTAATCCATGAAACAGAGGAGAAAAAGAAAATGGAAAAGAAATATTCAGTTGTTATTGCTGGTGGTGGAAGTACTTTCACACCTGGGATTTGTTTATTATTGTTAGATCATATGGATCGTTTTCCAATTAGAAAAATTAAATTTTATGATAATTTTGCGGAACGTCAAGAAACCATCGCTAAAGCCTGTGAAATTTATTTAAAAGAAAATGCACCAGAAGTTGAGTTCGCTTATACTACTGATCCAGAAGAAGCTTTTACTGATGTTGACTTCGTTATGTGTCATATTCGTGTTGGATTATATGCAATGCGTGAAAAAGATGAAAAGATTCCAATGAAATATAATGTTGTTGGTCAAGAGACTTGTGGTCCTGGTGGAATTGCTTATGGCATGCGTTCTATTGGCGGGGTTATTGAAATTCTGGATTACATGGAAAAATATTCTCCAAATGCCTGGATGTTAAATTATTCTAATCCAGCTGCCATCGTAGCTGAAGCAACAAGAAGATTACGTCCTGATTCTAAGATCTTAAATATCTGTGACATGCCAATCGATCTTGAAGAAAAGATGGCTAACATGGTAGGGTTAAAGTCACGTAAAGAGATGTCTGTTGGATATTATGGATTAAACCACTTTGGATGGTGGCATAAAATTGAAGATAAAGACGGTAATGACTTAATGCCGGAAATCAAGAAGCATATGGCAGCTAATGGTTTTGCAGATGCACTGTCAGGAACGAATCAGCACGTGGAACAAAGCTGGATTGAAACATTCGCAAAAGCAAAAGATGTTTATGCATTAGATCCAGAAACAATCCCAAACACATATTTAAAATATTATTTATATCCTGATTATGTAGTAGAACATACTAATCCGGAACATACACGGGCAAATGAAGTAATGGAGCATCGAGAAAAGAATATCTTTACAGCTTGTAGAAAGATCATCGAAAAAGGAACAGCTGTAGACGGAGGGTTTGAACCAGATGCGCATGCTGAATATATTGTTGACTTAGCTTGTGCAATTGCTAAAAACACTAAAGAAAAAATGTTATTGATCGTACCGAATGAAGGAGCAGTAGAAAACTTTGACCGTACGGCAATGGTAGAGATTCCATGTATCGTAGGAAGCAGCGGATATGAAAGAATCTGTCAGGGATCAATTCCACAATTCCAAAAGGGATTAATGGAACAACAAGTATCAGTAGAGAAATTAGTAGTAGATGCATGGATAACAGGAAGCTATCAAAAATTATGGCAAGCAATCACATTATCAAAAACAGTACCAAGTGCAAGAGTAGCGAAATTAATCTTAGATGATTTAATTGAAGCGAATAAAGATTTCTGGCCTGAATTGAAATAAGATGTTAAAACTATTTAAAAAGATACTAGTGTGTTGATACTGGTATCTTTTTTATCGTTCATTGAATTTTAAATAGTTTTTTATAACGATATCTTTAAAATCATTAAAGTTCTTACATTTTTTTATTTCTGATATTACAATTGGTTCATTAAATAATAATAC
This sequence comes from Thomasclavelia ramosa DSM 1402, assembly GCF_014131695.1. Lineage (NCBI taxonomy): Bacteria > Bacillati > Bacillota > Erysipelotrichia > Erysipelotrichales > Coprobacillaceae > Thomasclavelia > Thomasclavelia ramosa. The sequence goes on along the minus strand of NZ_CP036346.1, from coordinate 3,074,275 downwards.
TAGAGATTCATACAATGCATGAAAATGTTTGTTATCTATTTTATTAAAAGCAATCATAAAAACTACATTGACAAAATGCTGGTTTCCCCAGTCAATTCCTTTATGACTAATTACCACTCCTATACTAGTTTTATAAGCGCTCATTTTCATAGGATGTGGAATGGCAATATTCATAAAAGCTGTAGAACTTGCTGTTTCTCTTTTCCATATCTCTTCTTTAAAGTTTTCTTCTACATAGCCTAGATTAATCATTCGTTCTGCTAGTTCGTTAATAACAGCGGATTTACTAATATCTTCATTCATTGAATAAAAAAGTTTTTCATTAAAATAAAAATTAAGATTATTAGTAAGAATTTGACTTTTTTTAGTGTTCTCTATTCTAATGATTGCATCTAAAATCTTATTTTTCTCATAGCTCATTGGGAATGGTGGTAATAATACGGTAAAGTAGTTTGTAGATTCTAAAACAGGAACAGTAGTGATAAGAAGATCAAAATTATTCCCTAGGATCTCATTTTCAAATGAAATTGATTTTTGAATAGTTAATTGATCTCCAAAATCCATCATAATTTTTTTGTGTAAAGTACTAGTGATATTTAAATATTCAGGACATAATAGGAGACAGGATACTTTTGTTTCTTCTTTTTTTTGTCTTTCTATCTCTGTTCCTACATGTAAAGCAATGAAGGCTATTTCATCCTCATTGACGTTTTCATGAAATGATAATGTCAGCTGATAAGCAATAAACGTTGAGATATCATATATAGTTGGGCATGATATTTTAATAGAATCAAGCATTGGATTTTTAAGAAGATTGTTTTTTATTAATCTATTTTTAAGGTTTTTTAGATGTAGCATAAAAGGAGTTATAAAATTATCGGAGTCAAGATTAATAAAGAAATGTTCATCAACATTTTTTATGATATTTTTGGTAATTTGAATAATTTCATCTGATACTAATAAAGAAACATTTTCGTTTTCATCATTTATATAATTTGCATTATTTTTAAAGAGAATATAGATTTCAAGTATTTCTGATGAGTTAAAAGAGACATTAAAGACTTGTTCTAAGGCTAGGCATAGTTCTTTAGCTATTTTTTCATCATTTTTATTAGTAACTTGAATTAATTCATTATTGTTAATAATGTGATTACCATGGTTGATTCGACTAACCATAATAGTTACATGCAAAATAAAATTAACACAAGAAAAATCGTTAAGATAGTAGTGATGCTGTTTGCAAATATCTTTGATTAGGGTGCAGGCATCATCAAGATCATAATCTGGGAAACTTTCTTGTAGCAAAGTTAAGTTAAGAAAATTTCCGCTTACTTCTTCTGACATCACATGGCTAATTAGTTTACGTTTATTTTGTTCAGAACCTCCAACATGAAGTTTATTATTTTCACTAGAAAAAGTAATTTTAAAATTTGCAAATGAAGTATTCATTTTATAAATATCTTTTTTTAAAGTACTATAGCTAATGAATAATTCCTCACATAAATCAAAAATATCAATATAGTCCTGCTTTTCTAAAAGCGTCTTTTTTATGATATAAATACATCTGCTTTCATAGTCCTGAGGAATATCGTCTTTATATTGAAGTAGTGAGTTAGCTTTTACTTTATCGATGACATAACCACGATTGCTAGAAGAAATCAAGCTAGGATAATTCATGTTTAATTCGGCAATATATGATTTAATTGTTCGAATAGAGAGATTTAATGCTTTTGAAAGAATATTTGCTGTAACTTTTTCATTATGAGTATATAAATAATTGATCAATTCTTCTTGCTTCCTTCTCATGCTCTCATCCTTCCCTAGTTGTTGTTTTCTATATTATAATAGTTTTAATTTTTATTTAAAACTAGAATTTTGCACAGTGCAAAATACTTATTTGCACTGTGCAGAATGTTAGTTGAGTAGATATGAACAAAATGATTAAATATAAGCGTAAAGTTCAAGAACTTGCAGACAAATAAGAAATGGAGGAAATAAAAATGGCACAAGCACATATTTATCTTTGTTGTGGAGGAGGGCTCTCTTCAGGATTTTTAGCTCAAAAAGCTCGAGCAGCTGCAAAAAAAGGTAAAATAGATGCAACTATTGAAGCAAAGAGTGAAAGCGAAGTCACACAATATTTGCCAAAAATGGATATTCTTTGCATTGGACCGCATTATGAATTTAGGCTGAATGCTTTTAAAGATATGGCAGCCCCATATAATATTCCTGTAATTGTTATTCCTGAAGAAATTTATTCAATGTTAGATGGAAAAGCATTACTTGAATTAGCATTATTAGAAATAGAAGAGTTTTATAAATAAAATATATAACAGGAGAGAGAAAAATGAAAGGAATTATGAATTGGTTTACTAATAAATTAGCACCAGGGATGCAAAAAGTTTTCAGTAATCCTTGGATTGCAGCAGTGGCGAGCGCAATGCAGAAAATCTTGCCGTTTATTTTGGTAGGATCAGTTATTTCAATTTACAATGTATTTGTACGTTACATTCCATCACTACCGGACTTGAGTTTTGTTAATACATTTAGCTTTGGAATGATGTCATTGATAGTAGCTTTTATGGTTACTTATTTTGGGATGGTGGAACTGGATCATCCTAAATATACAATAACTGCAGGGTTAACTTCAGTGACTGTATTTTTAATGGCCTTATGTCCAACCATGGCAACCTTATTAAAAAATGCAACAACTGGGAAAACTGAACTTACTTTTACAGATATTAATTTTTTAGGTGGATCAGGTTTATTTATTGCGATTATTGTAGGATTAGTTGTAATGTTGATTTTCCATTTATATGCAAAGTTACATATTTTGGAAGATAGTGCTACAATGCCGGATTTTGTTTGTGAATGGATAAATAATATTGTTCCAATGACAATTATCTATTTAATATTTGGAGTAACTGTATTTACAATAGGTTTTGATTTAGTAGAATTTATTAATTTAATATTCCAGCCGATTGTTAATTTAGGACAATCTTTACTGGGATTTGTTGTTATTTGTTTTTTATACGTATTGTTATATTCAGTAGGTATTTCAGCTTGGTCGTTAAATGCTATTGTTAAACCAATTTTAATGGCGGGAATTGCAGCCAATGCTGAGATGGCATTGGCTGGAGGAAGTCCAATTTATATTGTGACAACAGAAACGATTTTTACAACGGCCTTAATCGCAATGGGGGGCTTAGGTGGAACATTACCATTAAATTTTCTAATGTTATTTAAATGTAAATCTAAAAAATTAAAAACAATGGGGAAAATCTGTATTGGACCGTCAATATTTAATATTAATGAGCCACTTGTTTATGGGGCGCCAATTGTCTTTAATCCGTTACTAATGATTCCAATGTGGATAAATTCAATTATTGGTCCATTAATTATCTGGTTTGTAATGAAAGCTGGTATGCTAAATATTCCAGCCGGAGTTAATAATATTTCTCGTATTCCTGCGCCGATTTGCACCTGGTTAACTACTGATGATTTCCGAGCGTTTATATGGTTTCTTGTACTATTTATTATTTATGGATTGATCTGGTATCCATTTTTAATGAGATATGATAATCAGCTTGTTAAAGAAGAACATGAAAAAGAATTATTAAAGAAAGAATTTTGATTAACGTAACCAATTAGTCATATAGTGTGGAGGAATAATAAATGGATGAAAATAGTCTTTTAATACCAGTTGCGATGAAAATCATTATGAATTCAGGCAATGCAAGAACAAAAGCAAATGAAGCATTGGAGGCACTCAGTATCTTTGATTTTTCAAATGCACATAAGAAAATTGTGGAGGCAAGGGAGGATATAAAAAAAGCACATCAAGAACAAACAGAAATAATTCAAAAAGAGGCTGCAGGTGAACATTATAAAACATGTTTATTATTTACCCATGCTCAAGATACTCTTATGACAATCATGAGTGAGGTTAATTTGACAGAAAAAATGATAATATTATTTGAATCTTTTTACCAAATACAGGGTCATAAGGAGAATTAAATATGCTACTAACAGAAAAATACAAAAAACAAATATATTATCAATTTCCTAAAGATTTTTTATGGGGCGTGGCAATGAGCGCAAAACAGGCTGAGGGGGCTGATGATAGAGCATTGACAGTTGCTGATTTGCAAAATTATGATCCAAATGATAAAGCAAAGGTGAAAGGAGATTTATCTAAAGCGGAGATTTTAGACCGTCTCAATTATCCAGAAAGATATAATTTTCCTAAAAAAATAGGAATTGAATTTTATCATCGTTATAAAGAGGATTTGATATTGCTTAAGGAAATGGGGATTACTTGTTTTCGGTTTTCAATAAGTTGGGCAAGAGTATTTCCAAATGGAATAGATGGTGAACCTAGTGAGAAAGGATTAAAATATTATGATAAAATATTTAATTTGTTAAAAGAAATGGGGATAGTGCCTATTGTTACATTATATCATGATGATATGCCAATTGATTTAGCTTTAAAATATAATGGTTTTTTAAATGAAAAAGTTGTGACAGCATTCATAAAATATGCAACTTTGATTATGCAAAGATATAAGGATAAAGTAACATATTGGATACCTGTTAATCAGATTAATTTAACACGGGTAGGTCTCAGTTCGTTAGGAATTGTAAAAGATACAGTGACACAATTGGAACAAAAGAAATATCAAGCTATTCATAATAAATTTGTTGTCTGTGCAAAAATAAAAGAGATTGGAAGTAAAATAAATAATAACTTTAAATTTGGGTGTATGCTAGCTGATTTTTTAGTAACACCAATGACTTGTAAGCCTAAGGATGTTGTTTTTTCAACTGAAAAAAATCAAATGACAATGTATTTTTATGCAGATGTACAATTAAGGGGAGAATATCCTGGATATGCAATAAGTTATTTTAGTCATAATCATATCGCCGTAGAGATAAAAGAAACCGATCTAGTATTAATAAAAGAAAATACTTTAGATTTTTTAGCGATTAGTTATTATAATTCTAACGTTGTCAGTCATGAAAAGAATACTTTAGCTATTGGCGATTCCCAATTAAATCCTTATCTGGAGACTAATCCATGGGGATGGACAATTAATCCTCTTGGTCTATATGATTGTTTTCTTAAATATTGGGATCGTTATCAAAAACCATTAATGATTGCTGAAAATGGAATTGGTCAAATTGAAAGGTTAGATAATGATACAATACACGACGATTATCGAATTGATTATATTAGAGAACATATTATTGCTTTGAATAAAGCAATCACACGAGGTGTCAAGGTTTTTGCTTATTGTGCCTGGTCGCCAATTGATATGGTTTCTTCAGGAACAAGTGAAATGAAAAAAAGATATGGATTTATTTATAATGATCAAGATGATTATGGAGTAGGCAGTCATAAAAGATATAAAAAAGATTCATATATATGGTATCAAAATGTTATTAAAAGTAATGGTTTAAAATTAGAATAGTTTATATAAAACTATGGTTTTTTAAAGAAACTATAGTTTTATTTTGATAATTAATTTGAAAAAGATTCCATTGTAAGATGCAATTACTAAAGAGACAGGAGGCGATGATCAATGGATTTTATTTTTAATATCAATCTAAAAAAGAATTTATTAACTAAAATGAATTAAAACCGTGTGAATTGATTTGTAAAGGTTTAACAAAGATTTAAAGATTATCGCTAACAGAAATATTAACTGAAGAAAGTTACTAAAACAATGATTTTGTTAAAAGTAGGATATTCAGGTTATGCAGAATTTAAATATGATTGCGTTAAATATGTAAATAGCTTAAATAATGCTAAAGATACCGTTAATAAAGAGAATAATAAGATTGAAAAAATATATTGATACAATCGAATTGATGCATTATACCTTAATGATAAAATGATGAGAAAGTTAGCCGTTTTAGTAAAATAAACAAGAAGAGTTCGCTGTGTTGGAGAGGTTAATAGCCCGATAACCTGTTTGCAATTGATTTAATTGCTAATAAAGAAGATCTATTTTTAATGATTTCAGTTACTGGTAAAAGCGATACAATAAGGTCTTTAAAAGGTTATCACAGTCTGCACAATATAATAAACCATGAAATATATTTTTATAAATCTTTCGTTTTCGTTTTGAACGTACTTCCTTGCTTTCTAATTTTGCTTGATAAATACAGAATATCTTTTCGTCTATAATTATTTCATGATGATGTTTAAAGATTTTTCATTTCTCTTTTGGAAGTTTTTGATACTCACCTCTAGTTTTGAAATATTCCCTTTTATGAAGAATTAAATTTCTAAGATAAGTTGCATTCATTAAAATTCTACACATATAGGGATTATTCCATACATCAGTATACTTACTTTTATTATCTATTTCATTCTTTAAACTAAATTCATGTAAAGAAAGAGATGGTGTTGGAATGTTTCTCTTGTTAAAGTGTGAGCAATTTGTAAGGTACCATAGCCATCTCCATCAATTTGAAAGGTATGTTTTACAACATTAGCATTAACTGGATTAGTCACTAATTGAGCGCTTTTTTCACTTTACGGTACCCCAAAGGTGGTGTTGAATTATTAATTTACGTGGGAATTAATGCAGTTCAATTAAATGGTGAGGGCTTTATTGCACGTATTGGTCAAGGACAATTACTATTGGAATTTGACATGGATAAGATTAAGGCTGCGGGATATTCATTAGAAACACCTGTCTTAATAACAAATCATACTGATTTAAAAGAGATAAAAAATACTAATGAAGCGGTGGTTTCTAATGATGTAGAATTAATTAAAGTTGAATTTTAAAAAGATGAGACTATAGTTTTTAGTCTCATCTTTTTAATGACAACATTTATTATCGTGTTCTTGACAAGCGTGATGACCATCATCATGGTGATTACAGGCTGTGTTAGGATCGTAATGCAACTCACCCTTTAGATAGTCGATTACTGCTTCATCACTACTGCCAATGACCCCAGGAATGATTTCGATTCCTAATGATGTGAGGATATTTCGTGCACCTCCGCCAATTCCACCACAAATCAATACATCAATGTTAAGATTTTTTAGAATTTCTGCTAAGGCTGAATGACCCTGACCGTTAGTACTTTCTATTTGACTAGAGATAATTTCTTGATTCTCAATGTCGTATACTTTAAACTCTTTACTCTTTCCAAAATGTTGAAAAATATTACCATCTTCATAAGTTACTGCTATTTTCATTCTGTTATCCTCCATTTTTCTTTTATTTTTAATTGTACAAGATGAAGTGCAATTGACTAAGTGAGCTTTGTCACAAAGAGAGTAGTTACCACCTTCAATTTTTAAAGAATAGCCCCGGACAATGCTTTGAGCAAGCTTATAACGTGCTTGTTCATAAATACTCTGAACGGTTGTTCGGGCAACATCCATTTGTTTAGCACATTCTTGTTGTGTGAGTCCTTCAAGATCCATTAATCTAATTGTTTCATATTCGTCGATTGATAGGACTACTGTTTTTGTAGCTGACGGGTTTGGACCAAAATATGCATATCTAGGTAATCTGCATACTTTTCTTTTTCGACATGGTCTTGGCATAGCTTCACCACCTTTGTTATTGACATATGTCAATAACATTATAAGCTAATATTATAAAAATAGCAATAATTAACCACTATCCAATGATTCTTTATTAATTTTATAATAAGTGATATACTCTAAACGAGTAAAGGAGGTTTTAACAATGATAATACGTAAAGCAACAATTAAAGATTTAAAAGCAATTACAGCTGTTGAAGCCACTTGTTTTCCACCTGCAGAAGCAGCTAGTCGGAGTAATTTTAAAAAACGTTTGAAAACTTATCCGAATCATTTTTGGCTATTGGAAGATGAAGGAAAATTGATTAGTTTTATTAACGGAATGGTAACAAATGAAACAACGATCAATGATATTATGTTTGAAGATGCTAGCTTACATGATGAAGCAGGAGAATGGCAGGCAATTTTTGGAGTAAATACAATTCCTGAATATCGTCAACAAGGGTTAGCTGCCAAAGTCATGCAGGTGGTAATTGATGATGCCCGTATGGCAGGACGAAAAGGATGTATTCTTACTTGCAAGGATAAATTATTGCATTATTATGAGAAGTTTGGATTTAAAAATTGTGGGATTTCTCAGTCAATGCATGGTGGTGCTATCTGGTATGATATGCGTTTAGAGTTTGAACATGAATGATTTAGTAAATCTTGGTAAGTTTATTAGTTTGATTTTACGACATAAACCGGAACTAATTGGATTAAAGCTAGATTATCATGGATGGGCAAAGGTTGATGAGTTGTTGTTAGGAATTAATAATAGTGGTCGTTTTATTAATCGAACATTATTAGATGAGATTGTCATGACAAATAATAAACAGCGATATCAATATAATGAAGATCATACAAAAATTCGAGCTAACCAAGGTCATTCAATCAAAGTAGATATTGAATTAATTGAAAAGATTCCACCAGAATATCTTTATCATGGAACGGCATTTAAATATTTGAACAAGATAGAGCAAGAAGGGATTAAAAAAATGAAACGTTTATATGTTCATTTATCGAAAGATATTGAAACAGCATTTAAAGTCGGAAGTAGACATGGTAAAGCAATTGTTTTAGTTATTGATACAAAGGCAATGTGTGAAGATGGCTGTAAATTTTATTATTCCCAAAATGGTGTGTGGTTAACTGAGGACATTGATTATAAATATGTAATGGAAGTAATTAAGTGATGGTTAATACCATTGCTTTTTATTTTCTATGTTATAATAATAAGTATGAGGTGGAAAACGATGAAAGAAAACTTTTTATGGGGTGGTGCTTTGGCTGCGAGTCAGTGCGAAGGTGCGTATAATCTCGATGGTAAGGGATTAAGTGTTAGTGATGTAATGCTTGCAGGAAGTAAGACTAAAAAACGAAAACGGACTGATGGGATTGTTGCTGGAGAATATTATCCAAGTCATGAAGCAATTAATTTTTATCATTACTATAAAGATGATTTACAATATTTTAAAGAAATGGGCTTTAATTGTTTGCGAGTGTCAATTGCTTGGTCACGTATCTATCCTAATGGTGATGAGCTAGAGCCGAATGAAAAAGGGTTGCAGTTTTATGATCAATTATTTGATGAGATGTTGAAACTAGATATTGAACCAGTGGTCACATTATCGCATTATGAAATGCCTTATTATTTAAGCAGGCAGTACAATGGCTTTTTTGATCGGCGGTGTGTTGATTATTTTGAACGTTTTGCTATTACATGTTTCAAAAGATATTCTGCTAAAGTCAAATATTGGCTAACTTTTAACGAGATTAATGGAATGATCACCAATCCTTATACTGGAGGTGGTGTGATTGCAAAAATTGATAATAATTATTTACAAACCGTTTTGACTGCATGTCATCATATGTTCTTAGCAGGAGCAAAAGCGGTTAAAGCTTGTCATGAGATTATTCCTTCTGCTCAAATTGGCTGTATGATTGCCTTCTTATGTGGTTATAGCGCTACATGTAAACCCGATGATGTAATGTTTAATCATAATTTTATGGATGTAAATATGTTTTTTACCGATGTTCAGGTACGAGGGAGATATTCAAATAAAGCATTGACATGGATGTCACGTTATGGAATTGAATTACCAGTCATAGATGGTGATGAAAAAATCTTAGAACAAGGAAAAGTTGATTATATTGGTTTTAGTTATTACCAGAGTATTACGATGTCAAGTGATATTTTAGATAATCTTGGAAGTGGCGGAAATCTTTTTAGTGGAGCTAAAAACTCATATATTAAAGTAAGCGAATGGGGCTGGCCGATTGATCCTAAGGGACTTAGAGTTTCTTTGAATTACTTATATGATCGTTATCAAATTCCGTTATTTATCGTAGAAAATGGACTAGGAGCAGTCGATGAAATTAGTAACGATCATCAAATTCATGATAATTACCGAATTGATTATTTGACGCAACATGTTCGAGAAATGAAAAAAGCAGTAGACTTAGATGGAGTTGAGTTGCTTGGGTACACTTGGTGGAGTCCGATTGATATTGTAAGCTATTCAACTGGCGAAATGAAAAAACGTTATGGATTTATTTACGTAGATAAAGATAATGATGGAAATGGTACTTTAAAACGTTATATTAAAGATTCATTTTATGTATATCAGGAAATTATAAGAACAAATGGTGAGTGTGTTGATGAAAAAAAACGTTATACTTTAAATAGTCAATTAAAGGATGTTTTGGAAATAAAAGGGCTTAGAGAAATTATTAAATTAGTTAGTGAAGGAAAAGTTACTGACCTTCAATTAAAACTAGGGGGACGCTTAAAAATAAATCAATTACTTGATAAATTTGATGTTAATGATAATAATCAAAGATTGATTATAGATTTACTGAATCGTTTAGAGGCTAAATAATGAAAATGTCCGGAATAATTAACCGGACTTTTCTATTTATTCAATAATATAAGCATTAATGATTTGGCCATAATAAGCCGTGTGTAAATCTTTATTTGCTCCATAGAATGAACTATCAACATCTTGAGGATAAAAACGTTCTAAATTGTTTGGAGTAATTGCATTTTTATCTTGTACTTGTTGATAGACAATTTTACATTCAAGTGTCAAAGGAAGCTCTTTAATACCTGGAACTGATATTTTATCAGGATCTTCTAAAGTAGGCCCAAGTTCTTTAACTTTATCAATATCTCTTCCTGATTTCGTACCGCAAACCCCTAAAATTTTCTTATCAAAAGCACCTAAAGGAATATTGATTGTAAATTCAGGATTTTTTTCTATCTGTTCTTTAGTGAAACGATGTTCTCTTACAAAAACAGTAAATAATTCTGTTGCTCATTCAATTCCTAAGGTTCCCCAGGAAATTGTCATACTATTGACTTTATCATCAACTTTAGTTGTTAAAAGAACGCCAGTTTGAACAGCTTCCATAATTTCTTTAGCATAATCAAATACATTTATTTGTTTTTTCATCTAATTAGCCTCCTTGTTATTTTAATAACTATATGATAAATTAGAACTAAATTAATAACAAGTATACACTTATAAGTAAGATACTATCTAAAAGGAGAGTAAAAATGAACGATGAAGTAAATGTAAGACCATTTGCATATGCAATGTCTTTGATCGATGGCAAATGGAAAATGCACATATTATTTTGGTTATGGAAAAAACAAGTACTACGATATAGTGAGTTAAAACGTGCATTAGGAACAATTACACATAAAATGCTAAGCACTCAGTTAAAAGAATTGGAAAAGGACGACTTGATCATTCGCAATGAGTATCCGCAAGTCCCGCCTAAAGTTGAATATTCATTGTCTCCACGTGGTTTAACATTGATGCCGGTGTTAGAATGTTTATGCAAGTGGGGACATGAACACATTAATGATGGAGATAATCATGGATAAAGAATATTATTCGATAGGTGAGATTGCAGAAATTTGTAATATTCCGATACGGACCTTACGTTACTATGATGAAATCGGGCTATTAGTCCCTGAAAAAAGGGATATTGAATCAAGCTATCGTTATTACGCTAGACATCAGATATTACAAGCTAATATTATTAATCAATTTAAGATTCAGGGGTATTCAATTAAAGAGATTAAACATCAGCTTGCAAATAATTCCGTTTCTTTGAGTGAAGAAACCTTGAATCAAAAACATGCTGAATTAAAAAAAACAATAGCTGAATTAAATAAATTAGAGAAACGTTTAGGATTCTTTTTGGAGTGTCTAAAGTATCAAGATCATCAGTTGCATTTACAATTAAAGGAAATACCGGAAATTTATATTGCTTATGTTCGTCAACAAGGTTTAGCAGACCAAGCAGCCTTTATGCGTCGATTTAGTGAATTAAATACTTTATGTCGTAAGAATAATTTAGAGCCGATAGGAAATATAATGGCGCGTTATTATGATGATTATCAGCAATATGATCCCGATTGTGCTGATATTGAAGTTTCTATTCAAATTGATTTAAATCATGAAATTGGTGGAGTAGTTAGAAAAGAACCTGGTTATTTATGTGTTTCTGCTCTTCATTATGGGCCTTATCGAGATGAATATAAGACTTATACTCTTATGATGGAATGGATGAAAAAAAATAATTTAGTAATGTGTGGGCCAGCATTAGAATATTATTTAATAGATCCTATCTTTACTAATGATGAAAATGAATTTGTGACTGAACTAAGAATTCCTGTAAAAAGCATTTGACTCTCTAGTTACTAGAGGCTTTATAATAAATTTGAGGTGATTAGATGATACATTTAGTATATTTAGACAATAAAGAAAAAGTCTTAGAAAAGATTATGAGTGGCAAAAAAACAATGATAATTCGAGGAGCAGCAGGACGCAAGATTCCTCATAGTAGAGTATTCAATGACGAAGTATTATATTTCATGGAAAAAGGAACTAAAAAAATAACAGCAAAAGCAAGAGTAGTTAACGTTTTAAATTTTATTAAATTAAGTGAAGATGAAATAAATGAAATATTATTAAAGTATCAAGATAAATTAGATTTAACGCCAAAACAACAAGTTCGCTGGCATAAAAAATGTTTGTGTTTAGTTGAATTTACAGATGTAGAAGCAATTAAACCATTAGATTTTGATCATCAGGGGAATATGGATGATTGGTTGATTCTTGATAGAATTGAAGATGTTGTAGTAGGAACGAGTATCCCCTACAACTATAATAATGCTAGATTTAAGTAAACTGCCGGAAGGGTAGTTTTTTTTAAGAAAATTTTTAAGGATTATTAATAACAATAAATTGGTAATAATGATAGAATAAGTCATATTGGGGGTGTGAAAATGAAAGATAAATTAAAAAACTTTAAACATCTCTTTTTTAAAATCCTAAAATTTGAGATTTTCTATAAATTTGCAATATTCCTAATTATCAGTCCATTGATTAATAAAATTCTTCAAATATATTTAAATAATAATTCCAGCGGAGCTGCATTTAACCAATACATATTATTTAATTTCTTAAATCTTGAAGGGATTACAGTTGTTTTAATTATTATGATGATGGCAGTAATTGCAATTGGATATGAATTTAGTGTACTGATCAATATGATTACTTTAAATAAGCAAAATAAAGATTTTCGAATTTATGAGGTAATGAAAACCTCGTTATTAAATTTGAGTTGTTTAAAGCATCCTAGTAGTATTTTAACAGGAATATTCTTTTTATTTATTTTACCATTAGTGCATCTTGGTTATATAAACTCATTGATACCAAGTTTAAAAATTCCTAATTTTATTTTTGGAGAATTGAGCTTAACTTTTCAAGGGAATATTTTAATATGTTTAATCTATGGATTGTATTTTGGAATTTATGGATTAATGTTTTTTGTACCGGTTTTAATGATTTTAAAAAAAGAAAATATTATTAAAGCCTTTAAAGAAAATATAAAGTTCCATAAATTATTGACATTAAAAGAACGTATTTCATTAATTGGAATAATGGGTATTTGGATCGTTCTTGAGAATGGATTAATTCAAATATTACCAGATGCTTTAATAAAAAATGCGGATTTTAATCGTTATTTTTTAAAGAATTTAATTATTTCTTCGAGATTTAGAATTTATTTATTGGAATACATCATATATACATTAATAATCATGGTCTTGATGATTGTTTTCTATCAATATTTAATAGGTGTTATGGGTAAGCACGAGCCTGAACTATTGAAAGTAAAGGTGGATTTAGAATTTAATCGCTTATTTGACCGAACTTTATTAAAAGCACAAATTCATGGTAATCGTTTTTTTCAAAGCTTGGATAAATATTTTTTTGAAACACATTTTTATCAAAAGTATCGTGGGATGATCAACCTTGTTTTTTGGCCCTGTATGTTTATCTTGATTACTTATCTTTTTCCTAATTCAATATATATTTTATCAGCTATCTTAATTGTTGTTTTGTTGATGTATTTTGCTGCTAGTATTATTATTCGTTATGAAAAAAGAAAAAATGGTCAGGAATTTGAAGATGATAGTGGTTTGCTGTTTTTGCCTTATCGCTTAATTAAACGAACTTTAAATAATTCTCGCTTATATAATCATCATCCTAGAATGGTTACAGCACTCTTAGCTTTTATTTCTGTTTGTCTAGTAGGTATGTATTTAGAACAACCGTTGATGCTCCATCATCCATGGGTAATCGGTCATCGTGGTTCAATTTACGGGGTTGAAAATACAGATGGAGCTATCATGACAGCAGCTGATAAAGGAGCGGATTATGCAGAAATTGATGTGCAATTATCTAAAGACGGGGTTCCTGTTGTGATTCATGATGCAGATTTGTCGCGATTGGCACATAAAGATGAAAAAGTAAAAAATATGACTGCTAAACAATTAAGTGAAACCTTGGTTTATCATAACGAATACACTGATAAAATTCCGACGCTAGATCATTTGATTAAAAAGTTAAAAAAGAATAGCACTAAAATGGGACTTTTGATTGAGTTAAAAGTTGAGGGCGGTAATGGAGAAAAACTAGCTAAAAAAATTATTGATGTTATAGAGAAAAATGATTATCAAAAGCAGGCTATCTACATGTCGCTTGATTTAGATACTGTTCAATATCTTCAAAGTCAGCGTCCTGAATGGTGGATTGGATATTGTATTTATGGTAGTGCTGGAGATATTGAAGGATCATTATGGAACCAAGGTATCGACTTTTTGGCGATAGAAGAAAATCGAGCTACAGTGAGTTTTGTAGAAAAGGCTAATCGTAATTGGGTTCCTGTTTATGTATGGACAGTAGATGATGAAAGTAGGATGATACAGTATCTTGAACTTGGGGTTAGTGGAATCATTACTAATTATCCTAATCGGGGGAGAAAAGCAGTCGATAAATTCAAAGAGAATAATTATCAGTATTATTATCATCATGGGTCAGGATATCCTGATAGTTAAAACTAGATTGCGATCTAGTTTTTTTTCTAACAGTTTTGTAAGGTTGGTTAAATTACTAGGCTATCTTAAGAGGCGATAGTATAATGAATAAAAGGAGTTGAAGAGAATGAAAATCATGATAGTTGAAGATGATTTGATCTTGGCGCGTGAATTGCAATTATTATGTGTTAAGTGGAATTTTCAGGCAAAGTATCTTGAGGATTTTAAGCATGTAGATCAAGTATATTGTACATATCAGCCGGATTTGATTTTATTAGATATTAATTTGCCTTTTTATGATGGTTTTTACTGGTGTCAAAAGATAAGGGAAAATTCCACAGTACCAATATTATTTATTTCTAGTCGAGAGCAAAATGCTGATAAAATTCTGGCACTGTCAGCTGGAGGCGATGATTATATTGAAAAACCATTTGATTTAGAATTGCTGTTGGTGAAAATAAAAGCAATATTGAGAAGAACTTATGAATATAAACATTTGGAAAAAGAATATCTTGATGAGGATACCTCTTATGATATTGTGAGGGGGCGATTTGTATATCAAAATAAAGTTTTAGAATTGACTAAATCAGAAGGTAAGATAATGTCGACACTATTAGGGCAACGAGGCAACTGGGTAACCAGGGAACAGTTGATGATGACATTGTGGAATACTGATGAATTTGTTACTGATGCGACTTTATCGGTTCATATTTCACGTCTACGAAATAAATTAAAGGAATTAACGAATGGAAAAGATATTATTAAGACGAAAAAGGGAGTAGGTTATTATATTGATTAATTATTTAAAAGAGAAATTACGGCCTATTGTAGGTGGAATGTTAGTTTTAGTATTTATTAATATTTATTTTTTATATTTGTGTGGTAGTCGCTTATATTTAAGTGATCTGGTTTATTTGGATGTTATTTTAATTTTTATTGGGATTACGATCTTTATTTATGGAAATGTGAAATACCGAGCAGTTGAAAAAATAATGAAAACTAATAATTTTTTGACCACAAAGGAATTAAAAAGCTATTTATCGTTGCAAGCACTTAGTGTTATTGAGCAAAACGATTTATATTATCATGAAGAAATTAATCACTTAAGTACTCAAATACAAGAATTATCGGATTATATTTCTAGATGGTCACATGAAGCTAAGTTGCCGATTGCTTCAATGCGCTTAATGAATGAACGTAATCAAGATCTAGTTTTAAAAAAACAAATGCGTTTAACTATTGAACAAATTCAATTATTATTAAATACAATGTTAATGTCTAGTAAGCTTAGAAATCCTGTGAATGATATTAAAATAGAGAAAGTTTTTTTATCTCAAGTTATTAAGGAAGCGATAAAACATCAATCTTATTTCTTAATTAATGATCATTTTAAAATTAATTTAAAGGTAGAGAATGAGTATGTTTATAGTGATCGGCGCTGGTTAACATATATGCTGGACCAGTTCATTACCAACTCGATTAAATATAAACAAACAGAACCAAATTTGACTTTTTATATTAGAGAAGATCATGATGGATTAGAACTTATTGTTGAAGATAATGGAATCGGAATTGCATCGGAAGATGCTCCATATATATTTGACCGTGGCTTTATCGGTCATAATCTTCGTGATGGAGACTATCGCTCAACGGGAATGGGTTTATATTTTGTTAAAGAGATAGCAGAGAAGTTAGGCATTAAAGTTATCTATGATAATACTTTTTGCTCAGGAAGCCGCTTTAAATTACAATTTGAAGATAATGCAGAATATTTCATGCTAGATTACTAAAATGTAAGATTATAGAGCTAACTGTTAGATAAGCGTTAGGATTTTTTCTTGATTAGTTGGTAAACTTTAGTTGTAATCTAAGGAGGAATTAAAAATGAGAAAGATTGTGGAAATAAAAAATCTCGTTAAAAGTTATGGTGGTAAAGATTATCAGACTAAAGTATTAAAAAATATTAATTTAGACATTTATGAAAATGATTTTATTGCAATTATGGGACCTTCTGGAGCAGGTAAATCGACTTTATTAAATATGTTATCAACTTTAGATAAACCAACTCGTGGTGAAATCATTATTGATGGTGAGGATATTACAAAGGTTAATAATAAGCGGTTGTCGAAAATTAGACAGGAGAAAATTGGTTTTATTTTTCAAGATTATAATTTATTAGATAATATGACTTTACAGGATAATATTGCTTTACCGTTGAGTTTAAATGGAAAGAGAAGCCGTGAAATTATTGAAAAGACTAAACAGATGGCCTCTTTATTTGGATTAAGTGAACATTTAAATAAATATCCTTATCAATTATCAGGGGGACAAAAGCAGCGTGGTGCCAGTGCACGAGCATTGATTACTAATCCACGGATTATTTTTGCTGATGAACCGACAGGAGCATTAGATTCTAAATCAAGTAAAGATTTATTAATTTCTTTGAAAAAAGCGAATGAGTCAGGCAATGCAACGATTTTAATGGTAACTCATGATGCTTATAGTGCCAGCTATGCTAAACAGGTTTATATGCTTAGTGATGGAGCAATTAAATGTCGCTTAAATCATAGTGGTGAGCGACAAAAGTTTTATGATGAAATTTTAAGCTTACTAGCTTCGATGGGAAGTGAACAAGAATGAGTTTATTTAAATTAGCTTATTCAAATTTTAAACGCAGTGTCAAAAATTATGTTGCTTTGATTATTTCTTTATCGTTTTCAATTTTTACGTTTTTTAATTTTCAAAATATTGTTTTTTCTAATGCGATGGATGTTTTAAAAGAAAAAAACAGTGATTATATTGCAATTATTATTCAAGTTATTTCTATTGTTTTAATAATTTTTGTCTTCTTTTTTATCTGGTATGCGACAAATGTTTTTTTATCACAGCGTAAAAAAGAAATTGGAATTTTTACTTTTATGGGACTGGATAATGTAAAAATTGGTAAGATGTATGTAATTGAAGTTGCGATGATTGGACTTTTATCATTAATTATTGGCCTAGGGAGTGGAGCGCTTTTTTCTAAACTTTTTACAATGTTGTTATTACGCTTATCAGATATAAGCGTGGATGTTTCATTTAGTTTTAGTATTATTCCTGTATTACTGACAACCGCTTTATTTGTCACGATTTTTGCTATTATGATTATTAAAGGCTATATTAACATTTTAAGAAGCAGTGTTTTAGATATGTTATCAGCATCAAAACAAAATGAATTACGTGAAGAAAAAATAATTATTACTTTATTAAAAGTGGTAATTGGGGTAGTTTTGATTTGTGGTGGCTATTATGCTGCGATGATGGTTGGTGATATGTCTTCGTTTATCTATATATTTTATGCAGTAGTTTTGGTTGTTGCTGGAATCTATTTTCTATATAATGGGGTAATTCCGTTTGTAATTAAAAAGTTAGCTCAAAACAAAAGTTATCTATATCAAAAAGAACGCTCATTGTGGGTCAATAATTTAGCATTTCGTTTAAAAAAGAATTATCGTGCTTATGCAATGGTAACGATTTTAATGATTTGTTCGGTTACCGTTTTAGCAACCTCATTTGCAATGAAACAACGCTACGATAATATCAGTCATTTTAGAGATACTTATACTTATACTGTGATGGCAAATAAAGCTCTTGATGGCAACCAAATTGCTCAAAAAATCAGTAGTAATAATGAGCTCAACTATCATAATAGTCTAAACTATATTGCCTTAAATGCAGATATGGTTAAAAGTAAATATCTATATAATCAGTATGGTGTAGTTTCATATAGCCAGTTAAAAAAAGCCGCAAAAGAGGCTAAAATTGAATTTGATATACCAAAATTAGATGATCAGCAAGTAGTTAATTTGACGAGATTATATTTACTTGATATCTCAGATCCTGAAATTAATCCGGTGATAGAAATTGCAGGTGAAAAATATCAAATTGTTGATGAAACTGCAACATCATATTTAGGATTATTGCAAGAAAATATTAGTACCTATATTGTTAGTGATAACACATATGAAAAGTTAAGAAATTTTGGACAAGAGTTTTATATGTATAACTATCAAATAAAAGATTCTAATAATTATCAAGCATCGATTGATTATTTAAATAGTTTGGTAAAAGATGGACCTGTAGATTATGTGAGTTATTTAGCCAATGATCCTAATGGTGGGGATATTGCTTGGGTTCGAGTAATGTACTCTATTTGTATTTTCTTGTTTTTAGTATTCATTTTAGCTAGTGGAAGTATCATTTTTATGAAATTGAGTAATGAGGCTTTTGAGGATCGAGAGAGATATAATGTTCTAAAAAAACTAGGAATCAGTAAACGAACATTGAGTAGGTCAATTAGAAATGAGATACGTTTTGCTTATTATTGTCCTTTTGTTTTGATGGTACTGTCCTCATATTTTTCTGTTCATGCGCTAGCTAATGTTATGAAGACAGAACTATACACTGTAAATATTGTTAGTGCTATCGTTATTTTAGTAATCTTTTATATAATCTATACTATTTCAGTATTAATGTTTAAAAAGAAAGTATTGAGTGATCATTAAATAAAAGCAGGATGAAGTTTAATTTGTCCTGTTATTTTTTACTAATAAAGCACTTGCAGCAAGCAAGAAAAGAAGATACAAGTAAATTATATTTGGCTATTGAATTGTAGAAATAAAACTAGGGGTTTAATTACATAATTATTATATTTAATAATTATGTTGATAAGCTATTAAGAAAAAACGTTGAAATAATAGAAATATGGTATAATTAAACATATTAACTTGTTAGGAGGTTAAATGATGAAAAAAAAATCAGGTATTATTGAGGAATTTAAGAAGTTTATAACTCGAGGAAATGTTATGGACATGGCTGTAGGGGTCATTGTTGGTGGTGCTTTTACAACAATCGTAACTTCACTTAATAATGATATTATTTCACCGATTTTAGGGATTTTTGGCGGAGTTGATTTTTCTGATTTAAAACTTGTCATGGGGAGTGGTGAAAATGCTCCAGTTTTAAAGTATGGAAGTTTTTTAACGGCGGTGATTAATTTCTTAATTATAGCAATGATTATTTTCTTAATTGTTCGTGCAATGAATAAAATTAATGAAAGTATCAAAGCTAAATTGACTGACAAGGAAGAAGTGCTGGTTGAAACAACAAAAGTATGCCCTTATTGTAGAGAAAAAGTTGCGAAAGAGGCAACCCGCTGTCCTCATTGTACTTCTATTCTAGAAGAAAAAGTTGATTAAGCAGGAGTTGACATGAAAGATATTATAATTAAAAATGCGTATCATGGTAATTTAAAGAATCTTGATTTGACGATTCCTCGGAATAAATTAGTCGTAATCACTGGTTTATCCGGGTCAGGTAAATCAACTTTAGCAATTGATGTTCTTTATCAAGAATGTCAGCGACAGTATTTAGAAGCAATTTCTTTTCAAGGAATTAATAAACCAGGAGTCGAAGTAATAAGAAATGTTTCACCAGCAGTTGTAATTACACAGGATGAAAAAAATAATAATCCTCGTTCTTCACTGGGAACAGTAACAGATATTTACACTGATATTCGAATGATTTATGAAAAGCTAGGAGTTCGTAAATGTCCCCACTGTGGTAAAATGATTGATGCATCATACTGTCATGAAGAATTAGTTCGAGCTGATAATGATTTTACTGTTTATATGTACTGTAATTATTGTCATTATAAGATGGAAAAATTAACAAGATCACATTTTTCTTTTAATAGTGAAAAAGGTGCCTGTCCAACTTGCTTTGGATTAGGTAAAACATTAATACTTAATTTAGATAAAGTACTTGAGCCAAACTTATCTCTTCGCGAGGGTGCAGTTGCATTTTGGCATCATCGTTATAAAGAATATCAAATCGAACAATTAGAAAAAGTATATCGAGAACTGGGGCTTTCAGTGACTCCGGAAACAAAAGTGATTGATTTTAATCAGCAGCAAAGAGTGATCTTATTATATGGAACTGAATCAAAACAGTTTAAGGAACTTTTTGGTAAAATAAAAATAAGTAAGTTTGAAGGAATTATAACTAATTTATGGCGTCGGGTTGAAGAAAAGAAAAATCAAAGTAAAGAAATAAGCAGTTATTTCGATGAACAGGTATGTTCTGATTGTCATGGTGAAAAGCTTAATTCATTAAGTCGTCAAATTACAGTGAATAAAACAGTTATTACAGCAACAACAAAAATGCCTTTGACGGAATTACTACATTGGCTTGAGCAGCTGGAAGCTACTGTTTCAGGACCACAAAAAGAAGCTGTCCAACAATATATAATTGATTTAAAAACAAAAATTCAAAGAATCATTAATGTTGGTTTAGGATATTTGCATTTAGATCGTCAAACAATGACTTTATCTGGCGGTGAGAAACAAAGAATTAAATTGGCAGCGGCTTTACAAAGTCAGTTAACGGGGATAATTTATATTTTTGATGAGCCAACAATGGGATTACATCCTAAAGATACAGCAGGAATTATTAATGTTTTAAAGGAATTGCGAGATCAAGAGAATACGGTGATTGTAATTGAACATGATTTAGATGTAATTAAAGCAGCAGATTATTTAATTGACCTTGGACCTGGTGCAGGAAAGCATGGTGGTCAAATTCTTGCATTAGGAACTTATCACGAGTTGCAAAATAATCCTAGTTCAATAACTGGACAATATTTTGTTAATAAAAAGAAATGTAAAAGAGTATATCGAACAAGTAATCGATATTTTGAGGTGAAAAATGCTCATGTTCATAATTTGAAAAATATTGATGTAACTTTTTTAGTTGATTGTTTAAATGTTGTTACCGGTGTATCAGGGTCTGGTAAAAGTACTTTGGTGTTTGCTGTATTAGCTAAACAGCATTATCGATATTTTGATGATATTATTGCTGTCAGACAAGAAAGTATTACGACGACAAGGCGCTCTAATATTGCTACATATACAGGAATTTATGATGAAATTAGAAAGCTTTTTGGAAGTTTAGAAGCAACTAAAGAAATGGGTTTTACGGCTAAACATTTTTCTTTTAACAGCCAAGGAGGACGTTGTGAAAATTGTGAAGGATTAGGAACTGTTACTAGCAACATGTTATTTTTTAAAGATGTTGAGGTTGTCTGTCCAGTTTGTCAAGGAAAACGTTTCATTCCTGAAATCCTTGCATTAAAATATCATGAACATTCAATTGATGATGTGCTTCATTTATCAGTTGATGAAGGGGTCGGTTTTTTTAGTGATTGTCCCAAAATAATTAAAACTTTAAAAATGCTGCAAGATGTTGGTTTAGGGTATTTAGAATTGGGACAAGTTTTAACAACGCTGTCGGGTGGTGAAAAACAGCGTTTAAAATTGGCAACGACATTACTAACAAACATAAATAAACATAATCTTTATTTAATTGATGAACCAACAATTGGCTTACATCCTCTGGATATTGAGCATTTACTACTTTTGCTTGATCGTATTGTTGATAGTGGTAATACAGTAGTAATCGTTGAACATAATCAGCAGATTATCAATGCTGCTGACTGGATCGTTGATCTGGGGCCAGCGGGAGGAAATGATGGTGGTTATGTAATTGCTGCTGGGACACCAAATGATATAAAGGGTAATGAGAATTCAATAATTGGTGAATTTTTGTAAGAACTTCTACGAAGTTCTTATTTTTATGCATATTATTTGCTTATGCAATAGCTCTGAGGTAGAATAATGTCGAAATATAACAGTGTTATATTTTGGAGGTGACTATGACTACACAAGAAAAAATTATAAATGTTGCGACTCAGGAGTTTTTAAATAGTGGGTATCTTGGTGCATCGCTAAGAAAAATTGCCAAAGCAGCTCATGTAACAACTGGAGCAATGTATGGATATTATAAAAATAAAGAGGCACTTTTTAATGATATTGTTGAAGAAGTGTCTGAGGAATTTAAAAATGATTATTTGGTTGAGGGAATTAATCTTGAGACGATTGATTACATTTATCAAAATTTTGAAGTTTTTAAATTAATCATTTGCTGTAGTAAAGGAACTCGTTATGAAGAATATTTAGATTGTTTAGTAAATGAAAAAACGAAGCAATTTAATGAACATGGTTTTGATGATAAATTATCACATATTATTAATCATTCATATTTATTTGGTGTTTTTGAAATTGTCCGTCATCAAATGACTGAGAAACAAGCTGAGGATTTTGTCAGTGATTTACAAGAATTTTATCAGGCGGGCTGGAATAAGTTATTAGAAAGAAAGGAAATATAATATGGAAACATTAATTGGAATATTGATTCCGTTTATTGGAACGACGGCAGGGGCAGCGTGTGTCTATTTTATGAAAAATAAAATGAACGATTTAGTTCAGAAAGTATTATTAGGATTTGCTTCGGGAGTAATGATTGCAGCTTCTGTTTGGTCACTATTGATTCCGGCGATGGATATGTCAAGTGATTTGGGAAAAATGGCGTTTGTTCCTGCAGCAGTAGGTTTTCTATTAGGAATAGCTTTTTTGCTTTTACTTGATCGTAATGTACCTCATATGCATTTGGATAATGAAGAAGAGGGTCCTAAAAGTCAATTGAAAAAATCAACAATGTTAGTCTTAGCAGTAACTTTGCATAACATCCCAGAAGGAATGGCAGTTGGAGTTATTTTTGCGGGATTGGCATCTGGAAGTCAGGGAGTAACTTATGCGGGAGCTTTAGCTTTATCGCTGGGAATTGCAATTCAAAACTTTCCTGAAGGAGCAATTATTTCAATGCCGTTAAAAAGTTCTGGGTTATCAAAGAACAAATCATTTATATATGGGATGCTATCAGGTATTGTTGAACCGATTGGTGCAGGATTAACTATTTTGATGGCTTCATTAGTAGTACCGATTTTACCATATCTATTAGCATTTGCGGCAGGAGCCATGGTTTATGTAGTTGTTGAGGAACTTATTCCGGAGGCTTCACAAGGGCATCATAGTAATATTGCAACTATTGGTTTTGCTATTGGGTTTGTCGTGATGATGATGTTAGATGTCGCCTTAGGTTAATCTTTACATAATCTTAAGCACAGTTGTATAGTTTCGTTTCTGTAATTAAGTAAAATGAGGTTAAAGAGGTGACAGAAATGAAAAAGAGATTAGGGTTAGGTTTGGGAATGTTTTTAATAACAATTTTATCTAATTTGTCAGGAGTTATGGCTTATAGTGGTAATAGTAATTTACCGGGAAGTGCAATAATTATTGTTTTTGTACCGGTAATGTTAGGAATTATCTATTTAGCTAGTAAGGGTGAGGTTAAATAACTAAAACTTTACATAGAATTAAAGCAGGGATGATATAATTTTAAATGAGAATATTAGATAATTTAGCTATGGTATAGATGGATTGGTTATAAAATAATGCTAAGTCCTTTATGCACACTATAAAATTTTGATTAAAAGACTAATCATATCTTATACCTGCTCTATTTGAATAACTTTCCCTATGTATATGAAAGATGAGGCAACAGCCTCATTTTTCATATTTCATAAATTCCAAAATTTAACATTTTGTTAACAAATTGATGATATTATTAGTCTACAAAATAAGTATTATAAAGATAAGGATAAACATATATTTATTAAGGAGGCGGTTTTAATGAACAAATTAGCTTTAGTTGCGATAAGTTTATTTGTAGTTGTAGAAATTCTAGTTGGAGATTGCGTAGTCCAGGGAATTCCTCTTTGGGTAGTTGGTTTAATTGGTTTTAGCCTAATTTGGATGGGAATAATTTGTGTAAAAGAAAAAGTCCAAATCAAAGACTGGTATTAAAAAAAGGAAATTATGATTTCCTTTTTTTTATTTATGTTTAAACATTTCAAATGATGAAGCAATTAATAAAAATAGCATACCTGTGTGTACCCAGAAAATTGTATAATCAAGAACACCATGTAATAGAATAACTGCAATGCATGAAATTACAAGGGCGACATAACGGAGATTTAGCTTTTCTTGATAGACCTTAAATAATCTTTTACAATTATCAAACATATAAGGAACAAGAGTAGCAACGCCAACGACACCAAATGATAAAATCGGATCAAGATAGACGCTGTGAGCATGTTGAGTGACATGACCACCATACTGTTTAAAAATCATCATATATGTCATTGGGCCTTGACCAAAGAGCGGATGGGCTTTGATTCCTTCAATTGCAGCATGCCAGATCTTTGTTCTTACAGTAAAGTTATCAACTAGTTTTTCAATTCTTGGGAACTGTTCAGGATTAAAGATAAAATAAATACCACCAATGATACAAAGTAGCCCAATTAAACTGCAAATCCGGTAATTTTTATTGATGATCAAGAATACTAACATTGCTCCAGCGGTTGCAACAAAAGCGGTACGACATCCAGTCATATATAATAAAAAGAAATTAAGGCAGGCAACGATAAAATAATAAAGCTGTTTTTTGACATTTTTAGTACCAAATATTTTATATCCAATCATCATGATGGTAAATTCAATCATCATGGCATAGTAATTAGCATTGAAGAAAACAGAATTAAGACGATTTTCACGTCTGCTAAATACTTTTAAAGTAAAATGATCATAACCTAAACGATCGAGAATTTGAATTTGTTCAAATAGTCCATAAATGGCCCATAGAATCGATAATGCAATTAACATATCTAAAATAAATTCAAAAGTATCTTCATTGATATATTGTCGATAATATAACATTAGTGAAACAAAGATAAAGATAAGTGCGACACATCCTACACCAATCCAATTTTGATAAATTAAAGAAATAGCTAATGTTAAAAGCATAAAAATTATTAAATATTTAGATTTTGGGGTACTTTTAAACGCATTTATAATTTTTTTAGTGTACAATAGGTATAATGTTTCAAGTAATAAAAAAGGTACACAAATATAAAATGGGGTAGATAAACTAAGGGCGGTAGCAATAATCATTAATTGTTCCTTAGTAAAACGTTCTTTTAATGAATTGATAAATTTCATAATAGACCTCCAAGTACTGTTACTATAGCATAAATATAAAATAGACACAAACAAAGGAGATATAATGAAAAAGTATTTATATGTTTTTAACTATCCCCCAGAAGATAAAGAATTATGTGCTTTAGAATTTAGAACATTATTTAAAGATGAATTTAAGAGTAAATATTATTTATCAAATAAAGATTATAGTGTTGATAAAAGTGTTTTTGTAAAAGCAAAGCTCGATCTTTGGGGAATAGATGCTGATTTTAATAAACTAATCGAAAAAGTGGCTGCGCTGCATAAAGATTACCAGAATTTTAAAGTAATATATTTAAAAAATGAAGTTACTCATGTTGACTATCAAGAAAGTTTACTTAGGTGTAAAGATATTTCTTGGGGTATTGCAGGAAGTGTTAATATGTCTAGACCGCAACATACTATCGCGATTACAAAATTAGAAGATCAATGGCTTTGCGGTTATTATCATCATGGTGTTCCGTCTTGGCAAAAACACGATGATAAACCTAATACTTTTTCTAATTCTTTAGATATCCGGTTAGCTCGAACTTTAGTTAATTTAGCAGCTGGAGATAATGATCAGGTAACGATCGTTGATCCTTGTTGTGGTATGGGGACAGTTGTTCTAGAAGGACTCGCTTTAGATTTAGATATTGAAGGATTCGATATTTCCAGGGAAATATCTTGGCAAGCACGTAAAAATTTAAAGTATTATGGTTATGATGAGTATTTGATTAATAAGGTGAGTATTCATGACTTACAAAAACATTACGATGTTGCAATCATGGATATCCCATATAATTTATATACTCCAATAACTTACGAAGAACAGTGTAGAATGATTCAGTCCTCGCGAAGAATTTGTGACAAAATGATTATGGTAACTTTTGAGGAAATGAGTAAAGAAATAAATCAAGCTGGCTTTTTGATCATTGACGGCTGCTTACGTAAAAAGACAGAATATGTTAAATTTGGACGCTATATTTATATTTGTATTTAATAAAAGCAACATTTGGTTGCTTTTATTTATGTTTTATGATTTTTTGAAGATAAGGTATTTGTGATAATTCTTCAACATTATCTTTATATAGAAAAAGCAATGTTCCAAAATATATAATGACTCCAATAACGATTGCAATAAATAGAGTGATAATCAAACGATCAATAACTTTAATTAAACCATAGTAGCATAGCGCGACTGTAAATGCCATAATTGCTGAACTAATCAATGGGTAGATGAAGGTGTGTAATTTCTCTTGATAATAAGTAGTAATATGTTTTAAAGCTCTTTGATTTGCGAAACAAAGCTGTAAACCATAAAGACAGTTACCGATCAATAGAGAATAAATATTTAAATTCGTTGCAAGTAAAAGAAATAGAGTAATAAAACAATGGATAATTAACGCATATATAGCATTTTTTAAAGGAATAGATGAATATCCTAAAGCTTGCAATAATCCATTGGTATAGGTAGAAAGACCATAGAAAACAATTGCTGGACTCCCAAATGTTAAAAGGGTGCTGGCTAGAACAACCGTTTCTTTTTGCGGAAAAATTGCTTGAATAATCGGAACTGCAAGAATACTCATTCCAACGGCACTGGGAATAAGGATCAACATGATGACTTTTGTTCCTTGAGCAATTTGTTTTTTAACTTCAGCAGTATCTTTAAATAGCCATGCTGATGAAATATTGGGAATTGAAGCTGTTGACATTGCTGAGGCAAGAGCTACAGGAACGTTTTGTAAAATAATATACTCACCCCCATAAGCCCCAAAGGCACTGATGGATTTGGCACCATCACCACAAACTAGATAAAACATATACATATCAATAGTTGAGATAAGGTTGTAAACGCAAGTAGCCAAAATTATTGGAGTAACAATATTTGAAATCATTTTAAAGATATCTTTAAACGAATCTGTATGGGGATCGGCTGCTTCGATATTTGGAGGATTTAAATAACTTTGTTTAGTTCTTTTGAACATGAACAACATATAACATAAGCTGATTAAAACTCCGGCGCCAGTGCCTAAGGCACTACCAGTTGCCCCGTGACTAGCAACTAGACTTTGATTATTAAGGTATGGTTGAATAAATAGATAAGCAGCTCCAATTGAAACACCGGCATTAAATACTTGTTCGATTATTTGTGAAATTCCAGTAAAGGCAGTAGTTTTAAAGGCTTGAAAATAACCCCTAAAAATCCCCAATAGTCCAGAAAGAAAGATCGTTGGACAAAGAATTCGCAAAGCTGAAACAGCTTTATCAGGAACAATATAGGGTGCAATTACAAATGCGATAATTGCTGCTCCTCCACCAACTGCAACAATATAAATAAATGAGCAAAGAAGAATCTTTTTAACATTATTATATTGATTAACGGCCAGTTTTTCAGATAACAACTTAGAAATAGCAGTTGGAATACTGTAAGAAGAAACTAAAAGAATTAGTGCATATACATTATAAGCAGTAGAATAGTAACCCATTCCTTGTGAACCAATCAGTTTAGTTAATGGACTTCGATATAACAGACCAATAATTCTTACTAATATTCCAGCAGCAGCTAAAAAAGCAGCCTGTTTAAAAATTGAATTCTTTTTCATAAAATAAACTCCTTATGGATAATAATGTCATATTATATTAACCATACCATTTATTGAAGGATAAATGTATGAAAATTTTAATTATTAATAAGATTCTTGTTTTAATTATTTTATTTTATCATAAAAAGATAATTAGTTCTTTATTGTCGGTAGTTTAAATAAAAAAGATAAAATATGTTAGAATAGGGTGATTAGAAAATTAATTTTATATTTGCTTGACTCTCCGGTAAGGGGAGCTTATACGATGTTTATGGAAGGTGATAAGATGTTTTCGATTGGTGAGTTTTCAAAAATGGCTAAAACGACTGTAAAGACTTTGCGACATTATGATGAGATTGGATTGCTGGCGCCGGCATATGTAGATACTTATAGTAAATATCGTTTTTATACGAGTAATCAATTAGTAATAATTCATCAAATTCAGTCATTAAGACAAATAGGTTTATCATTAGATGAAATACAGATGATTATTAATGGTGTTGATGGTGTTGCAATTCTAGAAAGTCGGAAAAAAGCAATAAAAGAAAGCATTAGTGAAGCAGAAGATCAACTTTCACGCATTGAGTTTATTTTATCTGGCAAAGAGGAGGATACATTTATGAATTATCAAGCAAGTATTAAAGAATTACCAGCATGTACCGTATATTCGAAAAGAATGGTAGTCCCTGGGTATGACAGTTATTTTGAATTGATTCCTGCAATAGGTCAAAAAGTGATGAATAAGTACCCGGACTTAAAATGTACAGTTCCAGAATATTGTTTTATTATTTATCGAGATGGTGAATATAAAGAAAAAGATATTGATATTGAATTTTGTGAGGCGGTTGATCAAGTGAAGGTAGATTTTGATGATATCAAGTTTAAAAAGATGCCGGCGGTTAAAGCAGTATCTATAATGCATAAAGGTGATTATGCGGGATTACCTAAAGCATATGCGTATGCTTTTAAATGGATTGAAGAAAATGGATATCAGGTACTTGATAATCCCCGTGAGAGCTATATTGATGGAATCTGGAATAAAGAAAGTAAGGATGAATGGCTAACAGAATTACAAATACCGGTGACTAAATAGCGGATTGGGAATTAGATTAAATTCTAATTCCTTTTATTTTTGTGGAAAGATAGGGTATAATAAATCCAGATTTGGGGGTTAGACAATGAAATTATTAAAATATGTTAAAGAGTATCGATTTCCCGCGATAATTGGATTTGTTTTCAAAATTGCCGAAGCAGCCTTAGAATTAATGGTTCCATTGGTAATGGCTGATATTATTGATGTAGGAATTAAAAACAATGATCAAAATTATATTTTAGTAAGGGGGTTATTTTTGGTAGGATTAGCGGTGGCTGGTTATTTATTTGCGTTAGTATGTCAATATTATGCATCACTTACATCACAAAGTGTTGGAACAAAATTGCGTGAAGATATGTATCATCAAATTAATCGTTATGATCATCATAATTTGGATAAATTAAGTGCGCCTACCTTAGTAACTAGATTGATTAATGATGTTGTACAAATTCAATTGGCAGTAGCAATGACGATCCGGTTAACTTCACGGGCACCGTTTATTATGATTGGTTCCTTGTTTTTAGCGTTTTTGATTAGCGGGCCGCTGGTTTCTATTTTTGTAGTTGGGGCTATCGTTTTAGCAATTGTTATGTTGATGATTACAATAATTTCAATGCCGTATTTTAATAATGTTCAAAAAAAGCTTGATAAAATTAGTTTGATCGTTCGTGAAAACTTAAATGGAATTAGAGTAATTCGAGCATTTGCTTCACAAGA
Source organism: Thomasclavelia ramosa DSM 1402 (assembly GCF_014131695.1). Taxonomy (NCBI): domain Bacteria; kingdom Bacillati; phylum Bacillota; class Erysipelotrichia; order Erysipelotrichales; family Coprobacillaceae; genus Thomasclavelia; species Thomasclavelia ramosa. The sequence goes on along the minus strand of NZ_CP036346.1, from coordinate 3,043,941 downwards.
TAAAGAAATTAATAAGTTTAAAACAGAAACTCGGCAACAAAAAGATATCCAAGTAAAAGTAGGGAGAATTCAAGCATTATTAAATCCATTTACATATCTGATTGTTAATGTGGCTATTGTTTTAATAGTTTATTTTGGTGGAACTGAAGTAAATGTTGGGGGATTATCGCAAGGGGAAGTTATTGCTCTAGTTAATTATATGAATTCTATTTTATTAGCCTTGATTGTTTTTGCTAATGTGTTATCGATCTACAATAAAGCAGGTGCTAGTTATACAAGGATTTTTGAGGTTTTGGAAACAGAACCGGCAGTAGTTAATGATGGACAAATACAAATATATCGAGAAAGTGAAGATTGTATTGAATTTAGACATGTTAGCTTTGCTTATGAACAAAAAAATGTTTTAAATGATTTAAATTTTACGATAAAACGTGGTCAAACAATTGGAATTATTGGTGGAACAGGAGCTGGAAAAACTTCTTTAGTAAATTTAATTGGGCGTTTTTATGATGTTAGCAGTGGCGAGATTTTAATTAATGGAGAAGCGATTAAAAATTATGATCTTCATGCTTTACGTTCTTTTATTGGATTTGTACCACAATATGCAGCTCTTATTTCAGGAACGATTAGAGAAAATTTACAGTTAGGAAATCAAACAGCCAATGATCAACAATTGCTCAAGGCCTTGGAAATTGCTCAGGGAAAGGAAATGCTCGAAGATAAAGCGGCTGGATTAGATACAGTAATTGAACAAGGCGGAAAGAATTTATCTGGGGGTCAAAAACAACGTTTAACGATTGCCAGAGCATTAGTTAAACAGCCGGAAATCTTAATTCTTGATGATAGTTCAAGTGCACTTGATTATGCAACTGATTTTAAATTGAGACAAGCATTGAAACAACTTAATATGACAAAAATTATTATCTCACAACGAACAGCTTCAATTGAACAGGCAGATAAGATAATGGTTTTATATCATGGTGACTTGGTTGGCTTTGATAGTCATGAACAGTTAATGAAAGATTGTAAGATCTATCAAGAAATCTATGCTTCACAACATAGTAAGGATGGTGACGATCATGAATAGTAAGACGATAAAGCGGTTATTGACATATTGTCGACCATATCGTGTGATTTTAGGTTTAATATTTATCTTATCTTTTATTAGTGTCTGTTTGACATTAATTACGCCAATCTTATTTGGACAAGCAATCGATCTATTAATAGGAATAGGACTGGTTGATTTTAGTCGTTTGTTTTGGCAGCTTCTAGTGATTGTAGGAGTTGTGCTTGCGGGAGCATTAGTCCAATGGATCTTGGGGCAATTAACTAATAAGATTACTTATAATATAACGAACGATCTTCGTGATCGCGTCTTTGAAAAGATTCATTTATTACCATTAAAATATATTGATAGTACGCCACATGGTGATATTATTGGTCGAGTAATTAATGATATTGATTTGATTGCAGCGGGTTTATTGCAAAGTTTTACTAGTTTATTTACTGGTGTTGCAACGATTGTTGGAACAATTATTATAATGTGTTTGATTAATTTATCAATTGCAATCGTAGTGATTGTTTTAACCCCGTTATCATTACTAGTCGCTTCACTAATCGTTAAAAGGACCCATATCTATTTTAAAGAACAGCTTGAACTTCGAGGTGAAATGAATGGCTATATTGAAGAAATGATAGGGAATCAACGAATCATTAAAGCCTTTAATTATGAACAAATGAATGAAGAACGTTTTAAAGAAGTAAACCAACGAATGCATGTAAGTGGTGTAAAGTCACAATTTTATGGAGCTTTGATCAATCCGACGACAAGGATTGTTAATAGTCTGGTGTATGGTGCGGTTGGAGTATTTGGTGCAATTAGCGTGTTAAATGGTAGCTTTACGGTTGGTTTATTATCTAGCTTTTTAACTTATGCAAACCAATATACCAAACCTTTTAATGAAATTTCGTCAGTAATGACAGAAATGCAAACAGCTTTAGCAGCTAGTCAGAGAGTATTTAATTTATTAGACGAACCTGTTGAAAAACCAGTCAGTAATCCTCAAAACGTTGAAATAATGGAAGGTAATGTTTCTTTAAAAAATGTATACTTTAGCTATGACCCTAAAGTATCATTAATAGAAAATCTTAGTTTAGAGGCATTACCAGGTCAAACAATTGCAATTGTTGGTAAAACTGGTTGTGGAAAAACAACTCTAATTAATTTATTAATGCGCTTTTATGATCAAAATAGTGGAAGTATTATGGTTGATAATGTTAGTACATTAGATATGGAGCGAGATTATTTACGTCGTATGTACGGAATGGTATTGCAAGAGTCATGGATATTTAAAGGAACTATTAAAGAAAATATAGCTTATGGAAAAAGCGATGCTACAGATGAACAGATTATTGCTGCTGCTAAAAAAGCCCGGGTTCATAAATTTATTATGAAACAACCTGAAGGTTATGATACTATGATTGATGAAGATGGAGGAAATATTTCTCAAGGGCAAAAGCAATTGATTTGTATTGCCCGAATTATGTTAACAAAACCTCCAATGCTGATTCTTGATGAAGCAACAAGCTCAATTGATACACGTACAGAATTACAAATCCAGGAAGCTTTCGAAACGATGATGAAAGGTCGAACGACATTTATTGTGGCTCATCGTTTATCGACGATCAAAAATGCCGATATGATCTTAGTAATGGATAAAGGACATATTCTTGAACAGGGAACGCATCAAGAATTGTTAGAGAAACAAGGTTATTATTATAATCTTCATAATAGCCAATTTAATTTAGCTAAGTGATAGATATTTAATAAAAAAGATACAATAAGCTAAAATGATTATAAACTATAAAGGTAAAGATAACTGCTGGAGGTAAACTTTAGCAGTTTTTATTATTTTAAAGGAAATTATTCAAAAAGTATTTTGTGTATAAAAGAAGAAATAGGGACATAAATATTTTATACACTAAAATAAAAATATATGATTATTATAGTTTAGTGTATAATTGAACTTGTAAAAATTAAAAGAAAGCGTATACACTACTTATAAAATATGCTCTAGTGTATTAAAAAATGATGATTTATCAAGTTTGCGAGAAATAATTGATTATTTTATAGTTGTAATTGGCTAGAGCAAGTAGTGTCAAAGGAGTTAGCTATGAAATCAAACAAAGTAAAAGTATTTGAGTTCATTAAAGAATATTCAATTACTCAAAGTACAGATGAATATCCTAAATTGACAACTCAGTATCTATCCGAAAAATTAGACATGCAAAGAACTAATCTAAGCAGTATTTTGAATCAATTGGTTAAAGAAGGAAAAATTACTAAAACAACTACACGTCCAGTACTGTATCAATTAGCAAATTTCCAATTGACTAATCAAAAAGACTTTGAGAATTTAATTGGTTATAACCAAAGTTTGAATGAAGCAGTGATGCTAGCAAAAGCTGCCATTCTTTATCCTCAAGGAAGTCCTCATATTCTCTTAACTGCAGAAAGTGGAAGTGGGGTTAAATATTTTGCTAAAAACGTTTATGACTTTGCAGTTAAATCTAAAGTATTAAAAAATAATGCACCATTTACAGTTTTCGACTGTAAAACATTCATTGAAAATCCTACGATTATTAATGAAATGCTTTATGGTGATGAAGTGAATACTGGACTAGTACATCAGACTAATCAAGGCATGCTGTTGATTAAACATGTTGAACTTTTATCAGGGTATCAAAGAACAATGTTATTTTCAATCATTACAAGTAATAAGATGCCCTCTAATCAATATGTAGAATTACCGCGTAATTATAAATGTATCATGCTTTGTGCAATAGCCAGTGATGCCAGTAAGGATCTTTATGATCTCTATCGTAATAAAATGGATTTTGTTATTGAACTTTTGCCATTAAGTCAAAGACCCTTAAAAGAACGATTTGCTCTTTTAGAATTGTTTTTAAAACAAGAAGCCAGAAAACTTGATCGGGTTCTAGAAGTAAGCACTAATATATTACACTCCTTATTATTATATGAAGTGAAGGACAATATCCGTGGTTTAAAAAATGATATTCATACAGGAGTAGCTAATTGTTATGTAAGAGAACATGATGTTCATCATCACCATATTGAGTTATTGTTATCAGATTTTCCTAATTATGTTCGCAAAGGAATGATTTACTATAAAACATTTAAAGAAGAAATTGATGAGATTATTCCTGGAGATTGTAAATTTGCATTTACTAAAAATGAGGTATTAAAAAATAGAGCAAAGGAAAATAATGCTAATATTTATCGAACGATTGATGTTCGTAAAAAAGAGTTAAAAAAACAAAGTGTTAGTGAGGAACAAATTAATACATTAGTTTCATTACAGCTTCATCAAGATTTTCAAGAATATTTAAATGAATTGAGTAATCGTGTAAGTGATAAAGAGCAATTAAGTAAAATTGTTTCAATGAAATTAATTAGTTTAGTTGAACGTTTCATTACTCGTGTAAGCAGTGAACTAGCAATAAATTATCAAGAAAATATTCTTTATGGGTTATGTCTGCATATTAATGCTTCACTAATTAAAGTAAGCAGTAAACAGCGTCTTGCAAATGAAGAAATTAAGCGGATGATTGATCTTTATCCTAAACATTATCATCTTGCTAAAGAATTCGTTCATGAAATTGAAGAAGAATTTAGGGTAAAGATGAATATTGATGAAATAATCTTTACAATGCTGTTTATTTTAAATGAGAGTAAGCCTGTAACTAATAAACATGTTGTTACTTTGATTGCGATGCATGGTGACAGTTCGGCTAGTTCGATTGTTAACGTTGTTAACGCTTTAGCAATGCATAACAATACTTATGCCTATGATTTGCCTTTAGATAAAAGCATGGATGATGCCTATGAAGATTTGAAAGAGCAAATTATAAAGGTTGATCAGGGTAAAGGGATTATTCTTATTTATGACATGGGTTCAATTCGAACTATGGCTGAATCAATTGCTTTTGAAACAAAAATAGAAATTAAATATTTAGAAATGCCAGTTACTTTAATTGGTGTCACTAGCAGTAATAAAGCCAGTAATAATGATTCAGTCGATGAAATTTATGAATATCTTCAAACAAAGTTTAAAGATATAAAATATTTTAGAAAACAAAGTGATAAGAAGATCTTAGTAATAATTTCAAAAGAGCAGTCAGAAGTTACAAGGTTAAAGAGTTATTTAAATGAACATTTTGATTTAAGTAATGTTACTGTTCATGTAATTGAAAATAGTGAAGCTAATCATCTATACAATGAAATCAATATTATTGCTAATGAAGGAAAAATTATCGGAATTATTGGTAATAATAGACCAAATTTAGCTCAATATCCTTTTGCTGAAGTGAGATGGCTAGAACAAAAGAATGCTAAAACTTTAGAAGAGATATTCATTGAGGAAGATGAAGCACGTGATGATATTAATGAAATATTTGAATATTTAAAGGATCAGTTCAATGAGGTAGATGTTGATGGAATAAAAGATTATCTATTGGATTTTACTAAGAGTTTAGAAGTTACACTAGATGCAACTTTAGATGAGGATCAGCAAATCGGTTTAATAGTACACTTGGTTTGTTTGATTGATCGAATCAGTAGACATCAAGCACCGATTGTTAATTTTATTGCATCAAACATAATTTTAAATCATGGAATGTTAGTTAGTAAGGTCAAGGAACTTTTAGTTCCTTTAGAGATGGCTTTAAATATATCAATCAGTGACGCTGAAATTGCAACGATTATTTCAATCGTTAAAAAGAGATAAATAGAAAGAAGGATTAAATATGACTAAAGAAGAAGCAACAATGGTTGCCTTTGAAATCGTAGCTTACTCAGGGGATGCTCGTTCAAAATTATTAATGGCTGTAGAGAAAGCTAAAGCAGGTGACTTAGTGACTGCTGATAGATTAGTAGCAGAAGCTAATGAATGTTTAGTAGATGCTCATAAAGCTCAAACAGATTTATTGCAACAAGAAGCTCGAGGGGATAATGTTGAGGTTGGTTTTATCATGGTTCATGGTCAAGATCATCTGATGACAACATTATTATTAAAGGATATTGTTGGGACTTTAATGGATGTATATAAAAAATAAAAATTTAACGGGGGATCGTATATGAATAAATTAGTTTCAAATATAGAGAAATTAAAACCTTTCTTTGAAAAAGTTTCACGTAACCGCTATTTACGAGCGATTCGTGATGGTTTCATTTCGGCCATGCCGATTGTATTATTTTCAAGTATTTTTATGTTACTTGCATATGTACCAAATATCTTTGGTTTTTACTGGTCTAAAGAAATAGAAGCAATGATCTTAAAACCATATAATTACTCAATGGGGATTTTAGCTCTTGTTGTTGCAGGTACTACGGCTAAGAATTTAGCAGATAATTTTAATCGTGATATGCCGGTTAATCGTCAAATCAATAATATTTCTGCGTTAATGGCAGCAATTGTTGGTTTCTTGATTGTTGGGGTCGATTCGATCGAAGGCGGGTTTGCAAATGGCTATATGGGGTCAAAAGGGTTATTAACAGCCTTTTTAGTTGCCTTTGTCGTTTGTAATGTTTATCGTTTTTGTGTAAAACGAAATGTAACTATTAAAATGCCAGATGCAGTACCACCAAATATTTCTCAAACCTTTGCTGATGTTATACCGTTTGCGGTTTCAGCAATCATCTTTACTATTTTTGATATTATTTTTAGGAATGTAACTGGAATATGTTTTGCTCAAGGTGTAATTGAATTTTTTCAACCACTATTTACTGCAGCAGATGGGTATATCGGGTTGGCTATTATTTATGGGGCAATGTCATTATTCTGGTTTGTGGGAATTCAAGGTCCATCAATCGTGGAACCGGCAGTTTCGGCAATCTATTATGTAAATATAGCAAACAATTTAGATTTATTCCAAGCGGGACAACATGCTAATAATATATTAACACCAGGAGTTCAACAATTTGTTGCAACAATTGGTGGGACTGGTGCAACTCTTGTAATTACATTGATGTTTGCATTTATGTCAAAATCAAAAGAATTAAAAGCAATTGGCCGTGCTAGTTCGATTCCGGTAATCTTTGGGGTTAATGAACCAATTTTATTTGGGGCACCGCTTATCTTAAATCCAATTTTCTTTATTCCATTTATTTTCGCTCCGATTTTAAATGTTTGGTTATTTAAAGCTTTTGTAGATTTCTTAGGCATGAATAGTTTTATGTATGTATTACCTTGGACAACACCAGGACCAATTGGGATTGTTTTAGGATGCGGTTTAGGTTTATTAACAATTCTTTTTGCTGCAGTTATTCTACTAGTTGATTTTGCTATTTATTATCCATTTTTTAAAGTTTATGATAATGAAAAGTGTGAAGAAGAAAAGAATAAGAACTTAGATGCAGTTGAAAAAGAAGAAGAAATGATTGAAGTAGATGGAAATACTTTAAAATCAAAACGAATCTTGGTTTTATGTGCTGGTGGTGGAACAAGTGGTTTATTAGCAAATGCTCTAGCTAAAGGCGCTAAAGAACAAAATATTCCATTGATTACAGCTGCCGGTTCTTATGGAGCACATATGGATATTATGAAAGATTATGATTTAGTTGTATTGGCACCACAAGTAGCTAATTATTATGAAGATTTGAAAAAAGATACAGATCGTTTAGGAATTAAATGTGTTGCTTGTGAAGGTAAACAATATATCAATCTAACAAGAGATCCTGATGGGGCCTTGAAATTTGTGTTTAAAATTATGGAGGGAGAATAAAAATGAAATTTCCTGATAATTTTGTATTTGGTGGTGCTACAGCTGCTTACCAATGTGAAGGAAGTACTTTGAAATATGGAAAAGGTAAAGTTGCCTGGGATGATTATTTAAAAAAAGAAGGACGTTTTTCTGGTGATCCGGCGAGTGATTTTTATCATCAATATCCGATAGATTTAAAATTATGCCGTGATTATGGAATCAAAGGGATTAGAATCTCGATTGCCTGGTCAAGAATTTTTCCTAATGGTGTTGGTCAAATTAATCAAGAAGGGGTAGATTTTTATCATCGTGTTTTTCAAGAATGTAAAAAGCAGGGTGTTGAACCATATGTTACATTACATCATTTTGATACTCCTGATGCTTTGCATAAAATTGGTGATTTTTTAAATCATGAAATCATCGATCAATATACTAATTATGCAAAATTTTGTTTTCAAGAATATCATGATGAAGTAAAATATTGGTTCACCTTTAATGAAGTATGGCCAATTGCAGTAAATCAATACATTGTAGGAAGTTTTCCACCAGCAATTAAATATGATATTCCTAAAGCAGTTTATTCAATGCATCATATGATGGTTGCCCATGCGAAAGCAGTATTGGCATTTAAAGAGGGAAAATATCCAGGCCAAATTGGAATTATTCACTCTTTAGAAACAAAATATCCTTATAATGATAATGAAGCTGATTATCAGGCAACAAAAAATGAAGATGTATTAGCTAACCAGTTTGTTTTAGATGCAACTTTCTTAGGTGAATACACTGATGAAACTCTTACGATAATTAAACGATTAGTCGCTTTAAATAATGGAACTTTTAGAGTTGATCTAGAAGATTTGGAAATCATGAAAAAAGCTGCTAAGTTAAATGATTATCTAGGAATTAATTATTATCAAAGCCACTTTATTCAAGCTTACGATGGTGAGAATGATATCTTCCATAATGGAACGGGGGATAAAGGTACTTCACGTTTTAGACTGAAGGGTGTTGGTGAACGGATGTTTAAGGAAGGAATCGAAAGAACTGACTGGGACTGGTTGATTTATCCTCAAGGACTTTATGATATGATCATGCGAATTAAAAATCAATATCCTAACTATAAAGCAATTTATATCACAGAAAATGGAATGGGATATAAGGATGAATTTGTTGGAGGTAAGATCGATGATACTCCAAGGATTGATTATATTAGAAAGCACTTATCATGGATTTTAAAAGCAATTGATGATGGTGCGGATGTTAAAGGATATTTTGTTTGGTCGTTAATGGATGTATTTTCTTGGTCTAATGGTTATAATAAGCGTTATGGACTATTCTATGTTGATTATGACAGTCAAGTTAGATATCCAAAAAAATCAGCTAGCTGGTTCAAGCAAATTAGTGAAACAAAGGAGTTAGATAAGATTGAATTATAAAGCAATTATCTTTGATTTTAATGGAACATTATTCTTTGACAATGATAAACATGTTTTAGCTTGGGGAAAAATCTCCAAGCTGATTCGCGGTAGGGGGATCAGTGACGAGGAGTTGCATGAGCAGTTTAATGGAACACCGAATGCTAAAAATATTCAGTATATGATGAATAATCAAGCAACGAGTGAAGAGCTTAAAAAATATTCATTATTAAAAGAAGAATATTATCGTGAATTTTGTAAGCAAGATAAAGCATCTTTTCATTTGGTAGATGGAGCAGTAGCTTTTTTTGATAAATTAAAAGAACTGGGAATTCCTTTTACGATTGCTAGTGCTTCAATTAAAGAAAATATTGATTTTTTTGTTGAATCATTTAATCTAGATAAGTGGATTGACCCTGAAATGATTATCTATGATGATGGTTCCTATTCAAATAAAGTTAATATGTTTAAAGATGCAGCACAAAAATTAAAACATAATGTTAAAGATATTTTAGTGTTTGAAGATTCTTTTTCAGGAATTGCGAATGCATATAAAGCGGGAATTGAAAAAATCGTAGTAATCTGTCCTCAGGAAAAAGAAAGTGAGTATCGGGATTTACCTGGCGTTATCATGACGATACAAGACTTCAGTGATTTTAATAAATTAATCTAGGATTGGCTATAAAAGTCAATCTTTTTGTTTTTTAAACAATTATATGTATATTTATTATCTAAAATCCTAAAAATAATTAAAATAAAAAAATTATTATCTTGACAAACAATAATCATAAGAGTATTCTATATAAAACATTGTATAGGTATATACATTAAAGGGGGAAATAAAAAATGAATGGATTATTATTACTGGCGCTTTCGATGGTTGCATTGGCAGCAGCTTATGTAATTTATGGTCGCTATTTGGAGAAAACTTGGGGAATCGACCCTAAGGCTAAGACACCAGCGGTTGCTAATGAAGATGGGGTTGATTTTGTTCCTAGTAGCAAATGGGAAGTATTTGCACATCAGTTTTCATCAATCGCTGGAGCAGGACCTGTAACGGGACCGGTTATGGCATTGATGTTTGGTTGGGTACCTACAGTTTTATGGATTATTGTTGGGGGAATTTTCTTTGGTGCTGTCCAAGATTTTGGAGCACTTTATGCATCAGTAAAATCAAACGGTAAATCAATGGGTGGTATCATTGAAGAATATATTGGTAAAACTGGGAAGAAATTATTTTTCTTGTTTTGCTGGTTATTTACACTTTTGGTAATTGCTGCTTTTGCTGATATGGTAGCAGGAACATTTAATGGTTTTTCAGCTGTTGATGGTTCTAAATTACAGCCAAATGCTGCAGCTGCATCAATTTCAATGTTGTATATCGTTGTAGCGATTGCTTTTGGTTTCTTTTTAAAGAAACGGCATGTAAGTGGCAAAGTGCAAGCAATGCTAGGAATTGGCTTAATTGTTTTGATGTTAATTGGAGGGATTGCTTTTCCAATTTATTTCAGTAAAACAACTTGGCTATATGTCGTCTTTGTCTATATTTTCTTTGCTTCTGTTACACCAATGTGGTTATTGAAACAACCTCGTGATTATTTAACTACGTTTTTATTTGTTGGAATGATCGTGGCTGCAGTAGTCGGCGTACTATTCTATAACCCAACTATTTCACTACCAGCATTTACTGGTTTTACAAGTGAGACAGGCAGCTACATGTTCCCAACTTTGTTTATCACGATTGCTTGTGGAGCTGTTTCTGGTTTTCATTCACTGGTTTCATCAGAAACAAGTAGTAAACAAATCAAAAATGAAAAAGATATGTTACAAGTTGGTTATGGTTCAATGTTATTGGAATCACTATTAGCAATCTTAGTTGTTGTCGTAGTTGGTTCTTTAACTCAATTAGTTAGTGACGGTGTTTTAACTGATCAGCTAGCTTCATTAGTTACTGCTGAAGGAGCTACTCCATTTACTAAATTCTCAGTAGGGGTAACGGCTTTTGTTTCTAAACTAGGATTACCTCAAGAATGGGGAATTTGCATTATGACAATGTTCGTTTCAGCATTAGCTCTTACATCATTGGATGCTGTTGCAAGAATTGGACGTTTATCATTCCAAGAATTATTTGAAGTAGAAAATTCTCAAGAAGCTTCAGGGTTGAATAAAATTCTTACAAATAAGTATTTTGCAACATTAATTACCTTGTTCTTTGGTTATTTATTATCATTAGGTGGTTACAATAATATCTGGCCGTTATTCGGTTCAGCAAATCAATTGTTAGCAGCTATGGTATTGATTTCATTATCTGTTTTCCTAAAGGTGACTGGTCGAAAAGGATTTATGTTATACATTCCAATGTGTACAATGCTGGTAGTAACTTTAAGTTCACTTGGTCTTTCTGTATATAACATCGTAAATGCATGGATGACAACAGGAACTTTTGATTTCTTGACATCAGGACTACAATTGATTTTTGCAATTTTATTAATTGCTTTGGGAGTATTAGTTGCTTTCTTTGATTTTAGAAAATTATTTAAGACAAAAAAAGTGTAAAAAACATTGAGTAATTTAATTACTCAATGTTTTTATTATGCTATTTTCTTTTTAAAATAGATAAAAGTAGTTATCGTAATAACAGATAGAATACCTAGATATTCAAATTCAACTTCATCTCCTGTTTTTACAGAAGTTGTCAAATCATCTTTTTTATCAATAACTGTTGTAGTATTGCTACCATTGTTGACAAAAATCAGTTCACCAGTTAGTAGATCACGTTGGTAGTTTTTAAAGAAATTCCAAATATATTGAGCTTCTGGTTTATAGTTCCAGTGAGCATGATCTTTAATTGCAGCAAGTTCCATTACTACACCGTTATTGTTAGACAAAGTTCCTGTATACATGTCTTTTTCACCAAGTTTTGTCCATTGCTGATTATCTAATTTAATGCCATAATAAGGGTTTAAATCCATATTCATATCCGTCACGGTTAAGTCATTGATTTTTTGATATGCTTGTAGGGCACTATATATATGTGTATTACTGTCTTCAGCCCAAATACTAAAACCATATAATTGTGAAGTACCGTATTGACTTGAACCATCAACAGGAATCATTTGAAAGAAATCATGATCACCACAAATATATAATAAAGGTGTTTCATGTCCTTTATAATCATTGGTTAATTCAGTGATTGCTTCACTATAAAGATTGACACCAGAAACAGCCCCAACCCCTGCAAAAGTTTCACTATTCTTGACCCCTAATAATAATGACTCGGCACCGCCTGCTGATAAGCCGGTAACATATACTCGTGATCTGTCGATTTGTGGATATTTAATTTTCAAATCATCAATTAAGTTAATAATTCCTTCATCCCCTAAACCATCGCATTTTGAAAAATTGACACTAGCATCCTGCCATTCTGGGGATACAACGATAAAGTTCTCTTTTGTAGCTAATTCAATCCAACCAGAAGAATCGGCTTGAACCCGAGGATCATTACCGTTTCCATGAAGCGTAAGAACTAAAGGAACTGAATCTTTCTTAGTATCAATTACTTGATTAGGTAAATATTCAAACCAAGTGTATTTTCCAGGCATATTTGAGACAGTTTGATTAATCTCTTGATTATGAATGATTCCAAGGCGATCAAAAATTGGCGTTTCAATTAGTTTATACGGTTGCTCAGCATTAGCTAAATTTGTATCAGTAACAGGCATATTATAGAACTCGGTTGTTTCATTATGCTGACGATAGTTTTTAGAAAAAACTGTTTCCCAGGCATTATCGAATGCATTTTTTAATGTTTCATCTGTTTTTGAATTTACCACGATTTGTAATGGATTTGTAGAATTTTGATAGATCGTGTAGTTGTTAAATGATTGAGATTGGTCAGTTTGATTAGCTTGTTTGTAATAACTAACAGCTGATGTTGCTGTTGAACTTAAATATGCTGGTATAGGAACGTTATAAGTTAAATCGCTATTCATTGTACCGCCATATACCATCATTCCAGCAATAAAGTAACAATTTTGACTAATATAATTATTGACGAAAGTGGCACCCTCATCAATTCCGATCACTTTAATGTTGCTGACACCAGTGCCGGCTAATTTTTTGAAGGCTGTGACATCATCATTGTTATATTGCGTTGATATAGGATTAATAATATATACTTTCCCTGCCCATTCATGAACATTATCGAGAAGACCAATTTCTTCAATTAATTTATCAGCGCTAGTAAGATCTTGTTTTCCCGCAAAAATGTAATAAATAGGTGTTAAGATATTACTACGTTCTGAGGTGTAGCCATCTGCTTCACTATCATATTCGTAGTAAGTATAATTATTGATTGTGTCACTAGTTACTTCAGTTAAAATGTTTTCATTTGCATATAATTGATTAACTGAAATTGGAGCTGCTAACATTAATAGTGACAATGTTAGTGCTAATAATGCTTTTGTTATTTTTTTCATTGTTCCACCCCTGATTTTATATTTATAACTTTTAAGTTACATTAAAATTATACAAGCGCTTATAATAATAAAACATAATTATCTTTGAACGATCAATTCAAAATAAAACTAGTTTATTCAAAAACTGAATGAACTAGTCGATGTAACGAATATACATATTTCTAAAGATTGGAATAAAATAAGTAAGCTGGATATAACCGCTAATTTCATCATTACGCTGATTGCCAAATTTATAGATATAATCAAACTTTGCTTCATCAGTATGCTGTGTAATGCAGGTAAGAAGAATTTTAGGGTTATTAAGACTGAATAAGATATCTCTAATTTCCTTAGTTGAAGGAGCATTGTACCATTGACCACTGGTACTGATACAAATAATTAGGGTATCTTCTTTCAAAGACCTAAGATTTTCTGCCATAATAATGGGATCGTTATAACTATAAGCATTGATACCATATTGAACCATTTCTAATTGAACTAGATAAATATTAGCCAATGAAAATTCAGAACCAATAAAAAGAACCTGTTTATAATTATTGATTATTTTAACTAATCTTTCAAGTGCTGTCATATCAAGCTTATCAATATCATTAAAAGCATTTTGTAATGATTGTTTTACATCATTTTTAATTTCTTCGTTATTTTTACTAATAATCACTTTTTTATTATTAAAAGCATTAAGTCGCAGCATTTGTTGTCCAGCAATGAAATCCCAACGATACTCATTGATATTTTTATAACCCTGATTTTTTATAAACCGGCTAACCGAAGCTTGAGACAAGTAATTGTCACCGGCTAGTTTTTCAAGACTGATTTCATTGATTTTATCACGATTAGTAAAGATTGCTTTAGCAACCTGAGTATTAGTTGCATTATTAGTAGTTTTATTAAGATATTGAATTAAACCATGAATACCTTCTCTTTTCATTTTTATCACCAATAAAAGTATAGCATAAAAATGAAATATTTAATTGTTTTTGAATAAACATTATTAACTAGGTAATATTTTGGGTCAATAATTATTTTGAATCAACTTGATTATTACCAGTTCACAAGAGATAGTAATTTCAAAAGAAGAGTTTTTAATGGTCTGTTAAAATTATTTCAAGTGTTGATGGAAGCCCATCATCACGTTCGACGAGGAGCTTATAGTTAGATTAATGTATTTAGAGAGCTTTTGATATAATTGTTTGATAAGAGCATCATTTGAGCTATCATAAATCATATAGAACAGATATTTATAGTTCAATTCATTTTTAAACAATTAAAATAAATGACGTTTTTAATCAATTTCTTTTATCCATGATTTATTATTTATATAAACGAGAACTTGTTTGGTTAAAATAGATTGATTTAACGGATTATCTAAATTAGTATCAACAGGTAATTGAAATAGCATAGGCACCATCTTTTATATATATGCATATACGCTTAGAGGAAACTGATGATTAAAGCAATGATTACGGCACTTAGAACATCACTGATATAATGAACACCACTTAAGATTCGTGAACAGCTAACGACAAATGCTAGAATTAACATGATCGTCCCAAGCAGTGAATTTACCTGAAGACAAGCTAATGCAATTGCAAAAGCACTGACCGTATGTCGTGAAGGGAAAGATTCACCTTGCTTATGTTCTATTAAAGGATCAATAGCCATAGCTTCATAAGGGCGTTTACGATTAATTACTTTGCGCAAAAGTGTTACAATTAAAAATGAAGCAAGTGGCTTATAAAGTGTTTTAGCTAATAATGTATTTTGAGTATAAAGTAAATAAACGAGCAAAATTGAATAAACAATAAAAGTAATAATAGGGATATAGCGGGTAAAGCCCATAATGATTTTTTGCAGCAAGGGATGTTTACGAATATTAGATAACATTGTTTGATAAAATTTTTCCATAAAAACTCCTTATTTTAATTGAATGATCGTTTCGCCTGCATTCATTGTTAAGATGCGCCGACCAGCACGTTTATGTTTATATTGCTTCCGAATAAATTGTTGTAGTATTTTACTTGAATAGCCGTGAACTACAGTAATTTCTTTCGTATTGGGGGATAATGAATTTAGATAGTTATCCAGCCGGATTTTAGCTTCAATCGTAGTACAGCCGTGAATATCGATTTGATTAAACATAATAGTCTCCTTAAATTAAAGTTTAGTTAATTATACTAGATACTTTAAAATTAAACAAACTTGCAATTTACCTGGATATTAAGTAGAATATAAGAGCATATGAATGGAGTGATATAAATGGCACTGACAGCCGGAATTGTAGGATTGCCAAATGTTGGGAAGTCAACATTGTTTAATGCAATAACAAATGCCCAAGTTGAGGCAGCAAACTATCCGTTTGCAACAATCGACCCTAATGTTGGGGTTGTAGAAGTACCTGATTATCGTTTAGATAAGTTAACAGAATTAGTTGAACCTAAAAAAACTGTTCCAACTACTTTCGGTTTTACTGATATTGCTGGTCTTGTTAAAGGGGCGAGTCGTGGTGAGGGTTTAGGAAATAAATTTTTAGGGAATATTCGTGAAACTGATGCAATTTGTGAAGTTGTTCGCTGTTTTAGAGATAAGGATGTAACTCATGTTGATGGCGATGTCGATCCTATTAGAGATATTGAAACAATTAATTTAGAGTTGATTTTTGCTGATTTAGATACTGTAGAAAAAAGAATTGGACGAATTGGTAAAAAAGCACAATCAGGAGACAAAGAAGCGAAGTTAGAAGTCGCTATTTTAGAAAAATTAAAAAGTACGCTAGAAGCCAATAAACCAGCTCGAGTGATCGAGTTTAGTAAAGAAGAAATGGATGTTGTTAAACAATATACTTTATTAACAATGAAACCAATCATTTATGTGGCAAATCTAGGTGAAGAAGACTTAGAAGATCCAACTACTAATCCACATTATAATAAAGTCGTTGAATTTGCAGCTGGTGAAGGGGCTGATGTTGTCCCTATTTGTGCAAAAATTGAAAGTGAATTAGTTGGAATGGATAAAGAAGAAAAAGATTTATTTTTACAAGATTTAGGAATTGAAGAAAGCGGTCTTGATAAATTGATCAAAGAAGCCTATAAACTATTAGGACTTCGTACATACTTTACTGCCGGGGTACAAGAAGTACGAGCTTGGACTTTTAAAGAAGGTATGACAGCCCCAGAAATGGCGGGAATTATTCATAGTGATTTCCAGAGAGGTTTTATTAAAGCAGAAACATATAGTTTTGATGATTTAGTCGAATATGGCAGTGAACATGCTTTAAAAGAAGCTGGTAAGATTCGTCAGGAAGGAAAACAATATGTTGGTCAAGATGGTGACATCATGTTGTTTAAATTTAATGTCTAATGGCAAAAACAAAAAAGAGTTTTATTGAGAGAATAAAACCGACTGGAGCTAAAGATTTAATTAGAAAAATTATTTTATTAGTTTGTATTTGTGTATTTTGTTATAGTGCGTATAATCTAGCCTCAATTTTTCTTGAATATAAGAGCATGGATGATAGTAATAAAGAAGTAGAAGAAACATATGTTACTGAAAATACAGAACAAAAAAATTCATATAAGACAATTGATTTTGAAGCCTTATTAGCAAGAAATTCAGATGTTAAGGGATGGATCGATATTCCTGATACTAAAGTTAGTTATCCAATTGTTCAAGGAGAAACTAATGATACATATATTCATAGTGATATTGACAAAAAGGAATTTAGAGCCGGTTCAATTTTTATTGCAAGTGAAAATAAAAACCCTTTTACTGATTTAAATACTGTTATTTATGGTCATAATATGAAAAATGGTTCAATGTTTAATAACATTAAATCATATACAGAACAAGATTTTGCAGATAAACACCCGTATGTTTATATTTATTTACCAGATGGGACAGTAAGTCGTTATAAAGTAGTAGCAGCACATATTATTCCAGAAGAGAGTTTATTATATAATACTGGAATTACTGATATTCAAGCTTTTTATCAAGAGATGTTAAAAACTAGTGATATTAAGGTTGATTTTGAACAAGCTGCAGGTAATCCGGTAATTACTTTATCAACATGTACTTCAGCTGGTAGTGAAAGCGGAAAACGTAATGTTGTTCATGCAGTCTTGGATAGAGCAGGAATTGATCCTAAAACGGAAACAATGGATTAATTTAGACTTGTGGAAAATCACAAGTCTTTTTATATATAATTTTTGCAATATAAACTTTTATAGTAAATTAGTTATGAATGGCACTTGATAAGAAGTAGATAATTAACATATTTTTCTTTTTTATTACATAGATTTATAGATTATAATATCTATATACGTCCGAATCAAAGAAAAAAAGGGATTAATTTGACGAATAAAGTTATTTTATGTATGATAGGTAAAACTGTTATAGTTGGGAGCAAGAATATGAAAGAAAAAATACTCAAATTTATTACATCGAAGTTTTTTGTCTTAGGAATTCAATTATTAGCTACGATTGCAGTAGTCTACTTTACATTCAAACTGGATTTAGTGCCGACTAAGTATTTAATTGCTGGAATTGTGGTATTAGCGTTGTTATTAGCAGGATTCTTTGGAATTATTTATAGTAGTGAACAAAAAATCAAAAAAGGATTATCGAGTAAACGAGGAATAGTTACTAAAATTATTAGTTTATTGACAAGTATCATTTTGATTGCTGGCTGTACTTATATTTCAAGAGGGAATAATTTTATTGAAAATGTTTCTAATGCCACTGGACAAGAATATGTTGTTTCAGTGATTTCATTAAAGAATGGTAAAATTACTAAATTAAAAGATCTTGATAGTTCCAAAAAAATTGGAGTATCTTATGAAAAGGATACTGTTACGATTGCTGAAGCCTTAAAAGATCTT
Source organism: Thomasclavelia ramosa DSM 1402 (assembly GCF_014131695.1). Classification (NCBI taxonomy): domain Bacteria; kingdom Bacillati; phylum Bacillota; class Erysipelotrichia; order Erysipelotrichales; family Coprobacillaceae; genus Thomasclavelia; species Thomasclavelia ramosa. The sequence continues at coordinate 3,025,392 of NZ_CP036346.1, read as the reverse complement.
GATACCGAGATTGGTGATCATGAATATACTAAGTATGATAATTATGCTTCACTTGCAGATGCTCTTTATGAGGGAAAAGTAGATGCAATTGTTGTTGGTGAACAATATCGAACGATGCTGCAGACAAATCATGAAGAATTTAATGATGTTACTAAGGTTTTAAAATCATATGCTTATGATGCGAAAATGGAAGTAACGACTAAACAAACAGATGTTACTGAAAATGCTTTTTCAATTTATGTTACAGGAATTGATGTTTATGGAAGTTTAAAAACAGTATCACGTAGTGATGTAAATTTAATTGTTACGGTAAATCCCAAAACAAAACAAATTTTGATGACAAGTATACCTCGTGATTGTCAAATTAACTTGCATAAAAATGGAAAAATGGATAAATTAACACATACTGGTATATATGGAACAAGTGAAACAATTAATACAATTCAAGATTTATTGGAAATGAAAATTAATTATTTTGCACGTACTAATTTTAGTGGTATGACTAATATTGTTGATGCTTTAGGCGGAATTACAGTTAATTCAAGTGAGGCTTTTGAAACTTTGCATGGTAATTATCAAATCAGTGAAGGTTTGAATGAGATGGATGGTGATAAAGCATTGTGTTTCGTTCGAGAAAGAAAAAGATTAAAACGTGGTGATTTTGCTCGTGGTGAAAATCAGCAAAAGGTTTTAAAGGCAATGCTTGATAAAGCTATGTCACCTAAGATTATTACTAATTTTAATAATATTTTAAGTGCAGTTGAAGGCTGCTTTGAAACAGATATGTCAGATAAAGAGATTAAGTCATTGATAAATATGCAATTAAATGATATGGCGGATTGGAAGATCATCAATGTTCAAATTGAAGGTGAGTATCAATTAATGGATGATACTTTTTCAATGAAAGGGACTAATAGTGATGTTATGATTCCTTTTGAATCACATATTGAAAGAGTACGAGAATTGATCAATAAAGTCGAAGAAGGTAAAGAAATTAAAGATAGTGAATTAAAAGGATTAACTCATTAAATAAGAGGAGCTCTTTCGAGCTCCTTTGTTGTTTTATTTTTTTATAATAATGGTATAATAAGAGTATTAAATTGGAGATAGAAGAAAATGGTTTTTAATCGAAAGTATTATAAATTATGTTTTATTATATATATGTTTATCAATACTTTAGCATTGGGCTATTTAGGTATTGAGACGAACTACCTGTTTGTGCCATTATTGATTTGGGCATTAGTAATAATTGTGCATGATATTTATAAAAAAAAGTTTAAATTAAAAAAGAATTACAGTTTGCTAATGATCGTTCAAGGACTGATTTTATTGCTTGCTACAGCGAGGAATGACTATAGTGATTTAAATTCCTATGTTATTGCAGTAATGCAATTAGTTATTTATTTATTGATTTTTAATAATCCTGTTTCAATGAGCAAAGATGATATTGAAGATGAAGTACGAATGATTATTCCACTAGTAAATGTATTAGTTGGTGGAGCTTCACTTATCTCTATTGGAATGTATTTAGTGCATTTTTCTAGTTTAGCTAACGGCTGGACTTTAGGAATGGTCGGGAATCGTTTGTTTGGAATTTATTTTAATAGTAATCCAGCTGCTTTTTTAGCGTGTATTACGATTGTTTTAGCGTTAGTCGCAGTAAGGCAGAAGTTTAAGGGAAAATACTGGTATCTTGCGAATATTGGGATTCAGCTGGTATATATTCTTTTAACAAGATGTCGTGCGGCATTAATTATTTTAGCAATCATTATCGTCATGGTTGGATATTATTTTTTAATACGTCGTAAGCCGTATAGTAATTTTAAGAGATTAGGGCTGGTAATTAGTCTAATTGTAGTTATTGCTGGTGCAAGTCTAGTAGGTCAGCGGGTAGTTGAGATTGTTCCACAGATGCAGGGAATTGCTTCTAAGGAGACAAGTCGTTTTCAAATGGATAAAGTTGTTAAGGCGGGACATTTATTAATTGCTGGGAATTGGCAAGATTTTAATCAAGGATTGACAATTATCGATGAGGTTTCTAATGGACGGGTATCATTAACTAAAGCTGCTTTAGAAATTTGGCATACGGAACCAGTTATTGGAATTGGAGCAAATAATTTTAAAAAAATAGGCAGTCAGGAAACAGATGCATTGGAGTATTGGGCAGTTCAAGTTGTTCATAGTCATAATGTTTTTTTAGAGGCGTTAGTAACTACTGGGGTAATTGGGTTTATATTATTTGTTGTATTTTTCTTTAAGACACTTTTAATGATTTTTAATGTTTTGAAAAAAAGTCACGGCAAAGAAATATACTTTATTGTTCAAATGTTCGCTATGATCGTTTTAAGTGAATTTATTGGTAGTTTATCTGATTATGGGGTATTCTATATTTATTCTTTATCAGCTACATTAGCATGGTGCTTTTTAGGGTATTTATACACATATCAAAATATTACAGAAATAAGTAATATTGATAAGATTTAAAGGCTATTTTGGTAGCCTTTTTTAATTGCGCAAGAATGGTGCAAGATGAAATTAACTAATGTGCTATGCTTAGAGCAGGGGAAGTAAATAAGAATGAACAATGAAGAGCAAATTAATAAAGTAATAGATTATATTGAAGAACATCTACAGGATGAAAATTTAACACTTACTACGATTGCACAGGAAATTGGCTACTTAAAATATCATTTGTATCGAATGTTTACTATGATTGCAGGAATTACAATTTATCAATAGCTTCAACGACGTCGTTTTAATGAGGCAGCGCGGATGCTTGTTTATGAGGATATTGCATTGATTAGTGGTTATGATACTCAACGTTCATTTTCTAAAAGTTTTAAAGCATTGTTTAAAATGAGTCCTAGCAGTTATCGAAAGCAACAAAAGTTATTGCTGGTGCAACTAAAATTAGAACTTAGGTCAGTTGGGTTCCAATTATTTAACTGATGAACATTGTACTGGCAGGCCGATGTTCTTTTTCTTTTGAATTATTTAATTGATAATATTGTAGATTATAAGGGGTAAAAATAAAAATTGTTTAAAAATAAAAGCATAAACGTTGACATCTTTCGACATTGGTATATAATGTTAGCAACCTAACAATAGGAGGGGAAATAGTGAAAGAAAAGCGGATCGGAATAGAAATTAGGATTCTTGCGAACTTGATTTGCCGGTGTTTAAATGAATTGGGTTTTAATGAAGAGCACAATGGTTTAACTGGACCTCAAGGGTTAGTTTTAGGGTATTTGTATGATCATCAAGATAAAGATATTTTTCAAAAAGATATCGAAGCAACTTTCAATATTCGCCGTTCAACAGCAACGGGTTTATTACAATGCTTAGAAGGTAATGGTTTTGTAAAACGGGTAAGTGTTGATTATGACGCACGATTAAAAAAGATCGTTCTCACGACCAAAGCACATGAGTTCAAAGAGTTATTAGAATCACATATTCAAAAAATGGAAGAAATTTTGGTTAAAGATTTAGAACCGCAAGAGGTCGATGACTTAATCAGAATAATTGGTAAGATTAAGAAAAATTTAGAGTAGGAGAACAAAATGGAAAAGAAGTATTACATGGGAATTGACGTTGGGTCAACTACGATAAAAATTTATATTACGGATCAGGATGATAATTGTATCTATTCAAAATATGAGCGACATTATTCTGATATCCAAGCAACAATTAAAACATTAATCAATGATGTTAAAGAACAATTTGGTAATTTAGAAGTAACGGCTGTGATGACAGGTTCAGGGGGGTTATCACTTTCTTCATGTCTAGATGTTAAATTTGTTCAAGAAGTAATTGCCTGCACAAAAACAATTGAAACTTATATTCCTGAATGTGATGTTGCAATTGAACTTGGTGGAGAGGATGCTAAAATAACTTATTTTCAAGGTTCACTGGAACAAAGAATGAATGGAACTTGTGCAGGGGGAACTGGAGCTTTTATTGACCAGATGGCATCATTACTTCAAACTGATGCTGGAGGATTGAATGAATTAGCGAAAAATTATCAAATGATTTATCCAATTGCTTCACGTTGTGGAGTATTTGCGAAAACTGATGTACAGCCTCTAATTAACGAAGGGGCAAACAAAGAGGATATTGCGATTTCAATTTTTCAAGCAGTAGTCAATCAGACGATCAGTGGTCTTGCCTGTGGTAAACCAATCCGTGGTAAAGTAGCTTTTTTAGGGGGGCCGTTATATTTTTTAGATCAATTAAGACAACGTTTTATTGAAACCTTAAATTTACAAGATGACGAAATTATTTTTCCTGATAATTCTCAACTGTTTGTTGCCATGGGAGCTACTCTATTAGCGAAAGAAGAAGAAAAGCCAACAACGATTGAAGCGTTGATTGAGAAATTAGATAATATTGATGAAACAATGCTTGCTAGCGAAGATACACTAGACCCACTATTTGCTGATGAAAATGATCGAAATGGGTTTAGACATCGTCATTATATTAATAAAGTTCGAAAAAATGATATTAAGGGGTATGTCGGGAATGTGTATTTAGGTTTAGATGTTGGTTCTACAACAACTAAAGCGGTATTGATCGATGATAATGATTCTTTATTATACTCTTTCTATGATTCAAATGAAGGTAATCCGCTAGATGTGGTAGTAAAAATAGTCAAAGATATTTATGATTTTATTCCTCCTAATGTTAAATTAGTTCGTAGTGGAGTCACTGGTTATGGTGAAGCATTAATCAAGGCGGCTCTTAAAGTTGATATGAGTGAAGTGGAAACGATGGCTCATTATAAGGCTGCTACTTATTTTAAAGAAGATGTAAGTTTCATTTTAGATATTGGTGGTCAAGATATGAAAGCAATCAAGATCAAGGATGGAATTATTCAAGATATTTTATTAAATGAGGCTTGTTCAAGTGGATGTGGTTCATTTATTGAGACTTTTGCTAAATCCTTAGGATACGAGGTGAGTGATTTTGCAAAGCTGGCATTAGAGTCAAAAGCGCCAATCGACTTAGGAAGTCGTTGTACTGTATTTATGAACTCAAAAGTAAAACAAGCCCAAAAAGAAGGGGCAAAAGTTGAAGATATTAGTGCTGGTTTATCATATTCAGTAATCAAAAATGCTCTATATAAAGTAATTAAATTAAGAAGTAAAGAAGAACTAGGGGACAGTATTTTAGTCCAGGGGGGAACTTTTTATAATGAGGCAGTATTAAGAGCGTTCGAAAAAGAAGCTGGTGTTAATGCCATTCGTCCAGATATTGCAGGATTGATGGGAGCTTTTGGGATTGCCCGTTTAGCCCGAGAAAGTTACCAAGGAGAACCGACAACCTTATTAACTAAGGATGAATTAGAAAATTTCACTTGTCAAAGTGAAATTAGATATTGTGAAAAATGTACTAACCACTGTATGTTGACCGTATCTACATTTAATGATAATAGTGAGTATATTAGTGGTAACCGTTGTGAACGTGGAGCCAATATACCAGTTTCATCAAAGAAATTACCAAATTTATTTGATTACAAATATCGTCGTGTCTTTAACTATCGTTCACTAACTGAAGATCAGGCTGTGCGTGGGACTGTGGGAATTCCTCGAGTATTGAATATGTATGAAAATTATCCGTTTTGGCATACTTTCTTTACTAAATTAGGATTTAGAGTAATTCTTTCTCCTCGCTCATCTAAAGCAATTTATGAAAAGGGCATTGAATCAATTCCATCAGAAAGTGTTTGTTACCCAGCTAAATTAGCACATGGGCATATTGAAGCTTTGATTGAGAAAGGTATAAAATATATTTTCTATCCAAGTCTAGCTTATGAACGTAAAGAATTTGATAATGCTAATAATCATTATAATTGTCCGGTCGTTACTTCATATCCAGAAGTAATTCGTAATAATGTTGATAATCTGGAGAATCGCAGTATTATCTATCGAAATCCATTTATGGACCTAAGCAATCGAAAAACTTTATTCAATAACTTAAAGGATGAATTGCGGGCATTTAATGTTAACGACAAAGAATTATTGAGTGCAATTAATGATGCTTATGATGAATTAGCTAAATGTCGGCAAGATATTCAAGATCAAGGAGAAATGGTTTTACAATATCTTAAAGATAATAAGATGACAGGAATTGTTTTATCTGGACGTCCATATCATGTTGATCCGGAAATCAACCATGGATTAGCTGATTTGATTACAGCTGAGGGCATGGCAGTTCTTAGTGAAGATAGTGTTTGCCACTTAGATAAGGATTTAGATCAATTGCGAGTAGTCGATCAATGGACATATCACTCAAGATTGTATCGGGCTGCTTCATTTGTAGCAACTCAGCCTAATTTAGAGTTGATTCAATTGACTTCATTTGGTTGTGGGCTAGATGCTGTGACTAGTGATCAAGTTGCTGATATTTTAAAAGCTCGTCATAAAATCTATACTTTGATTAAAATTGATGAGGGGAGCAATCTTGGGGCAATTAGAATCCGAATTCGTTCATTAAAAGCAACGATTGAAAAACAAGCTAAAAACAAAAAACAGCTCTATCCAAAATATCAGCCCTTAAAAGTACCTTTTACTAAAGAGATGCGTGATCAAGGTTATACTATTTTATGCCCGCAGATGTCACCTTTACATTTCCAATTTGTAGAGACAGCAATGCAGGAGTCTGGTTATAATTTAGTGGTTTTACCATCAGTTGATAAAGGGGCAGTTGATGCTGGTTTAAAATATGTTAATAATGATGCTTGTTATCCAAGTATTTTAGTTACGGGTCAAATTATGGAAGCTTTATTGAGTGGTAAGTATGATTTAGAAAAGACTGCTGTAATTATATCGCAAACTGGCGGAGGATGCCGTGCTACTAATTATATCGCCTTTATCCGTAAAGCATTGCAAGATGCAGGAATGCCTCAAGTACCTGTTATTTCTGCCAATCTTCAAGGTTTGGAAAATAATCCTGGATTTAAATTAACTTTGCCACTAATTAAAAAGGTAGTAATTGGGGCAATGTACGGTGATATTTTCATGCGAGTATTATATCGAGTTCGACCTTATGAAGTAATTCCAGGAAGTGCAAATGATTTATATCAATCATGGGTTGAACGATGTCAAGAAAATGTAAAAAATGGAAGTATTAAACAATTTAGAAAAAATGTTTATCAAATTGTTAAAGAATTTGATGAATTACCACTATTAGATATAAAAAAACCACGGGTTGGTTTAGTTGGTGAAATCTTAGTAAAATTTCATCCAACTGCAAATAATGAAATTGTAGAAATAATTGAACGTGAAGGTGGCGAAGCAGTAATGCCTGATTTAATAGATTTCTTCCAATATTGTTTCTATAATACTGATTTTGAAAATGAACATTTTCATGCTTCTAAAAATTCTGCACGAATTTGTAATTTAGCAATTAAGTTTGTTGATTTACTTCGTCATGATATGATCAAAGCTTTAAAGAAATCTAATCGTTTTGATCCTCCTGCATCAATCCAACATTTAGCTAAAAAAGCTAGTTCGATTGTTTCGATTGGAAATCAGACGGGAGAAGGATGGTTCTTAACGGGTGAGATGATTGAACTAATTGAATCAGGAGCTCCTAATATTGTTTGTATGCAGCCATTCGGATGTTTGCCAAACCATGTTACGGGTAAAGGGGCAATTAAAGCTTTACGCAAAGCTTATCCTGAAAGTAATATCGTGGCAATAGACTATGATCCTGGTGCAAGTGAGGTTAATCAATTAAATCGTATTAAATTAATGCTTTCAACTGCATTTAAGAACATGAATAAAAAACCAGAGTAATCTGGTTTTTTTTTGTACTATTTTACGTATATACGGATATTGTACACAAATACACTTGATTCGTTGACATTGATAACTTTATTTTCTAAAATACATATATAAGAACTAAGTTCGTATATATGAAAGGAGAAGGAAAATGAAAATTTCAGATTCGTTAACTGAAAAATTATTAGTTGTAGCAAGCAAGATTAGTAATCAAAAACATATGTATGCAATTAAAACAGCTTTTACAACACTGATGCCGGTAATTATTACTGGAGCTTTTTGTACGTTGATTGTTAATGTAGTTTGTTCGACGGAAACAACAGGGATTAGTTTAGCAAAGGTGCAAGGGTTTTCTTGGTTGGAAATGTTCACTGATCTATTTAATGCAGCAAATTATGCTACTTTAAATTTCTTTACAATTGCAGCTGTCGTTTTAATTGGATTAGAGCTGGGAGTTAAAAATGGAATAAAAGGGTTTATGACGGGAATAGTAGCGGTTTGTAGTTTTGTTGCATGCTTAAGTACAAATATTGTAGCTACAGTAGGAGAAGAGTCAATTACGGTTGCTGGAATTGCCAAAGATTATACGGCTTCTAAAGGATTGTTTTTGGGAATGATTATTGCACTGCTTTCGGTAGAACTATTTACAAAATTATGTAAAAGTAAATATTTGAAGATTAATATGCCAGATTCAGTACCTTCAAATGTAACAAGCAGTTTTAATAACTTATTTCCATTTGCATTGACAATTATTATTTTTGCAGCGATTAACTATACAGTGGTTCAATTAGCGGGACTAAGTTTATATGATATCATCTATACTTTTATTCAAAAACCATTGCAGGCAGTAGTACAAGGGTTACCAGGAGTCTTATTGTTAATGTTAGTAGCACAAATTTTCTGGTGTGTAGGTATTCATGGTAATCAAATTATTAAACCAGTAAGGGACCCGTTATTGAATGCAGCAATTTTAGCTAATACGGATATTGTTGCAAATCCGAACTATAATCCGGCTGATCTTAATATTATTTCTATGTCGTTTTGGGATACTTATGGTAATATTGGTGGTTCAGGTTGTGTTGTTGGTTTGTTGATTGCATGTTTAGTCTTCTCAAAACGTGAAGATTATAAACAAGTAGCTAAGTTGTCTATTGCTCCAAATATTTTCAATATTTCTGAAACTTTGCATTTTGGTTTACCAATTATGCTTAATCCATTATTGATGATTCCTTTTATTATTACCCCATTAGCAACAATGGCATTTGGATATTTCATGACGATTATTGGATTCTCAGATATATTAGTATATGCTTTCCCTTGGACAACCCCGCCATTTATTAATGCCTGGATAGCTTCAGGTGGCAGTATTGGAACAGTAATTACCCAAGCACTATGTATTGTTATTTCCATTGCTATTTATACTCCATTTGTTATTATCGCTAATAAACAAAAGGATATTGTTTCACAATAGAAGGCTGAAGCCGCATTAGCGGCTTTTCGTACATACATTAGAGAAGGAAAATTAAATGAAACTTAATCGTACAGCCTTAAGAACAATTAAAATTCTTGAATATATAGCTAATCAAAAAGATGGATGTACTTTGTTAGAAATAACAGAAGCTTTAGATATACCTAAATCAAGTGCTTTTGATATTGTTAAGACATTACTGTATAAAAAAATGATTGTCGAGGATCAAAATCATGGGAAATTAAAATATAAAATGGGAATAAATGCTTTTATTATTGGAAGCGGGAATATTGAGCGCTTAGATCTTGTAGAAGCAGCCAAAAATCAATTGATAGAAACTGCTAATCATTTTAATGCAACGGCATTTCTTGCTATCTTAGATAACAAAATGGTTACATATTTATATAAGTATGAAGCGCCACATCGTATAGTCACTAATGCTAATATTGGTACGAGAAAACCAATCTATAGTACGGCACTAGGAAAATGTTTGTTAGCTTTTCAAAGAAAACCAGAAGTTATTAAAGATATTTTAAAAGAAATTGATTTTAAACCGTTAACAGAATATACGATTACTAGCCCTCAAAAGTATCTTAAAGAATTAAAAAGGGTTAAAAATATAGGATATGCGGTTGATTTTCAGGAAGATTCTATTTATCAAATTTGTATAGCAGCACCTATTTTTAATCACAATAAAAATGTCGTTGCTGCAATAAGCTGCACTTTTTTATATGATACTAATTTAAGAATTAAAGAGATTGGTGAAGAAATGAAAAGGATAGCACTGACTATTTCTAAAAAGTTAGGTTATATAGATGATACAGGCAGGAGGAATATTCATGGCAAGTAAAGTAAAAAAGAAACAAAATTTGCAAGGTTTAACAGAACAACAAAAACATATTATAAAATTGCGGAATGAATTAAACAAACCTGATCCCCATCAAGTTAAGGCTTTTACACTATATAAAATTATAACTTATGTTTTTAATGTTTTATTTCCGCCATATGCATTATATAGAATCTGGTGTAAGAAATCGGAATTCACAAAAATAGAACGCTATGCCCAATCAGTTGTTGCAGTGACAATTTTATGTATGTTTGTTTTATTGCAGTTAGAAAGATATAAAATTATTTAATGGGAAATCGTTATCAATTTATAAAATCAAGTAAAGAATGTTGACCTCCACTACAAAAGAAATTATAGTATAAATAGACGATATTACGAATCAAATTCGTAATTATAAATTTGCTAAAAATTAATTGGTATATACTAAATTGATGGCAATGGAGATGGAGGAAAAAATGAAGCTAAATCGTACATTATTAAGAGCAATAGAAATATTAGAATTACTTTCAAGAAGTAAAGAAGGGTATACTTTAACGGAGCTATCATTAATATTTGATTATCCAAAGTCAAGTGTTTTTGATATCATCAAAACATTAGTATATAAAAATATGGTTGTTGAAGATAATCAAACCGGTATTACAAAATATAAGATTGGGTTAGCATCGTTTCTTATTGGAAGTAGTTATTTAAATAATATAGATATTGTAAATATAGCTAAAAGTAATTTAATTGATTTCGCAAACAAGATGAATGCAACAACTTTTATGGCTGTTTTAGATGAGAATATGGTGACTTATATTTATAAATATGAGTCAGAAAACAGTATTATTACAACAGCTAATGTTGGTACAAGAAAATCACTTCATTGTGCAGCATTAGGAAAAGCTATGTTAGCTTATAAAAGCGAAGAGGAAATTAATAAAATCATTGATAAGATTGATTTTATTTCATATACGTATTTTACAATCAAAACTAAAGAGAAACTTATTGAAGAATTAGCAGAGGTAAGGCAACGGGGCTATGCAAAAGATGATCGAGAAAACACTCTGCAACAAATAGCTGTGGCTGCACCACTTTTTGATCATGAAGGACATGTTGTTGCTGCCATCAGTTGTGTTGGTTTTTATGAAAGTAGTATCGATTTAGATGATTTAGGATTACTTATTAAAGATGTGGGTAAACAGATTTCCTATAAATTAGGCTATAATCCTCAGTAAGGAAGGAGTTGGTAATTATGAAAATGACATTTCGCTGGTATGGAACGGATGATCCTGTAAGTTTAGAATATATTAAACAAATTCCTAATATCACAGGAATTGTGAGTGCAGTATATGATATACCGGTCGGAGAAGTATGGCCGATTGAAAAGATTGAAAAGCTAAAAGCCGAAGTAAATTTAGTTGGCTTAGAGCTGGAAGTTATTGAAAGTGTTCCGGTGCATGAGGATATTAAATTAAAGAGAAATGATTATCAAAGGTATATAGATAATTATAAACAAACAATTAGAAATCTTGCTAAATGCGGAATTAAATGCATTTGTTATAATTTTATGCCTGTTTTTGATTGGACTAGATCTTCTGTTGATCATCAATTAAATGATGGTTCGAAAGCATTAGTCTATTACAAAAATGAAGTTGCTCAATTAGACCCAACGAAACTATCTTTACCGGGTTGGGATACTTCTTATTCAGTAATGGAAGTGAGTGAATTAATTACAGCATACAAAGAGTTGGGTGAGGAAGGATTATGGGAAAATCTTAAATATTTTATAAAAGAGATCTTACCAGTTGCTGTTGAGTGTGATGTTAACATGGCCATTCATCCCGATGATCCGCCTTGGTCTATTTTTGAGATTCCACGTATTATTACAAATGAAAAAAATTTAGATAGATTTTTATCGTTATATGATGATAGCCATCATGGCTTAACGTTGTGCAGTGGATCATTAGGGTGTGCTTCTTTTAATGATATTCCGTTGTTAATTAGAAAATATGGAAAAATGAGAAGAATTCATTTTGCACATATTAGAAATGTAAAAATATTAGATGATGGTTCTTTTGAAGAAAGTGCCCACTATTCAAGATGTGGGTCTTTAGATATGGTGGAAATTATGCGTGCATATATTGAAGTAGGTTTTGAAGGATATATAAGACCGGATCATGGTCGAATGATATGGGGAGAAACTGGTAAACCGGGATATGGTTTATACGATAGAGGTTTGGGGGCTATGTATCTTGGGGGGATTATTGATGCTTTGAAAGATGACGGCGACTTATAATTACACAGGATATTCTAACGAGTAGAGTTACCTGCTCTCCTTATCGTGCTCTGTAGTATACCACCTCTCTTTCATTATAGCAGGGGGATAGGAAGAGTAGAAAGAACTAGAATGTTTTCAAGAAATATTTGTGTCCATGCGCGTAGCGTGGGGAAATGGAGAAAAATATGAAAAAAACAGTAAAATTACCAGAGAATTTTTTCTTAGGTGCAGCTGCAAGTGCTTGGCAGACAGAAGGCTGGAGTGAGAAAAAGGAGTCTCAGGATTCTTATATAGATTTATGGTATAAGGAAAATAAAAATGTTTGGCATAATGGTTATGGTCCTGCGGTAGCGACTGACTATTATCATCGCTATAAGGAAGATATTGCTTATATGAAAGAGATTGGCATGAATTGTTATAGGACATCGTTAAACTGGTCACGATTTTTAACGGATTATGAAAATATTGTAGTTGACGAAGAATATGCGAATTACTATGATAAAATGCTGGATGAATTGATTGCTCAAGGAATTGAACCGATGGTATGTTTGGAACATTATGAAATACCTGCTGAATTATTTAAAAAATATGATGGATTTGCAAGTAAACGTGTGGTGGAATTATTTGTGAAATATGCTCAAGAAGCATTTAAGCGCTATAGTCATAAAGTAAAATATTGGTTTGCTTTTAATGAACCGGTCGTAGTTCAAACTAGAATCCATCTTGATGCACTAAGATATCCTTTTTATCAAGATAGTAAAGCTTGGATGCAATGGAATTATAATAAAGCTTTAGCGACAAATATGATTATGAAAGTTTATAAAGAGGGTGGATATCGGATTGCCGGTGGGAAGTTTGGTACTATTATTAATGTGGAGACAGCTTATCCAAGAGGGAATTCTCCTCGCGATTTAGAGGCGGCTGATAAATATGACTTATTTTATAATCGTATTTTTTTAGATCCAGCAATCTTAGGTCACTATGAAGAGGGTTTCTTTGATTTATTGAAGAAGCATGATATTTTAATGGAATATACCCAAGAAGAACTTGAGATTATTCAAAATAATACTTTGGATTGGGTGGGAATTAATTTATATCATCCAAATCGAGTAAAAGGAAGAACAACGATAGTTCATCCAGAAGCACCATTTCATCCAGATTTTTATTATGAAGAATTTAATATGCCAGGAAAGAAAATGAATCCTCATCGAGGCTGGGAAATCTATCCACAAATCATGTATGATATGGCCATGAGAATGAAGAATGATTATCATAATTTCGAATGGTTTGTTGCCGAAAGTGGTATGGGGGTAGAGAATGAAAAGCAATACAAAAATGAATCTGGTATGATTCAAGATGATTATCGTATTGAATTTATCTCTATGCATTTGGATTGGCTGCTTAGAGGAGTTACAGAAGGCTCTAACTGTAAAGGATATATGCTATGGGCATTTACTGATAATGTTTCGCCAATGAATGCTTTTAAAAATAGATATGGCTTAGTTGAAATTGATTTAGAAGACAACCGAAATAGGCGTTTAAAGAAATCAGCTTATTTCTATAAAGAAATTATAGAAAAACGTAGTTTTGAAATAGAAACAGATGAAGAGGTTTATAAATAGTTCTGATTTTTTCTAAGTTATCAGAATTGAAAATACTTGAAGTGATAAAGGAGAAGGTTATGGGATTTCCAAAGGGTTTTTTATGGGGTGGAGCAATCGCTGCTAACCAGGCTGAAGGAGCTTATCTTGAGGATGGCAAAGGGTTAACGACCGTTGATATGATTCCGCATGGTGAAAAGCGAATGTATGTAAAATTAGGTGACATGTATCCTGTTAAGTTAATAGATGGTGAGAATTATCCTAGCCATGAGGCAATTGATTTTTATCATCGTTATCAAGAAGATATTAAACTATTTGCGGAAATGGGCTTTAAAACTTTTCGTACAAGTATTGCATGGGCTAGAATTTTTCCTCATGGCGATGATGAACAGCCTAATGAAGCTGGAATTTCATTCTATCTTGATTTATTTAAGGAATGTCAAAAATACGGGATTGAACCATTAGTTACTTTGTGCCATTTTGATGTACCGATGGGGCTAGTTGAAAAATACGGGTCATGGAGAAGTAGAGAAATGATTGAGTGCTTTATAAGGTATGCAAGAGTATGTTTTGAAAGATTTGATGGTTTAGTTAAATACTGGTTAACATTTAATGAAATCAATATTTTATTACATTCACCATTTTCTGGAGCTGGAATAGCATTTAAACCAGATGAAAATCATGAACAAGTAAAATATCAAGCAGCTCATCATGAACTAGTTGCTTCGGCACTGGCAACAAAAATAGCTCATGAAATAAACCCTTTAAATAGAGTAGGCTGCATGTTAGCAGGAGGACAATTTTATCCATATAGTTGTGATCCTAAAGATGTTTGGCTAGCAATGAATAAAGATCGCGAAAATTTAATGTTTATCGATGTTCAAGCCAGAGGATATTATCCAAGTTATGCTAAAAAGGTGTTTAAAGAAAAAGATATTAACATAGAAATCCAAACTGATGACTTGGAAATATTGAAAAAATATCCTGTGGATTTTATTTCATTTAGTTATTATCAGTCACGCTGCGCTAGTGCTGATCCTAGTCGTGGTATGACGGATGGTAATGTAGTAAAGTCTGTTAAAAATCCATATTTAGAAACTTCTGATTGGGGCTGGCAAATTGATCCTTTGGGCTTGAGAATTACTTTGAATTATTTGTATGATCGTTATCAAAAGCCGTTATTTATTGTAGAAAATGGATTAGGTGCCAAAGATACTATTGAAGAAGATGGTTCTATTCTGGATGACTATCGAATTGATTATTTGAGAAAACATATTAAGGCAATGAAAGATGCGATTGATGACGGTGTTGATTTAATTGGTTATACGACTTGGGGCTGTATAGATTTAGTTGCTGCTTCAACGGGAGAAATGAGTAAACGATACGGTTTTATTTATGTTGATAAAGATGATCAAGGTAATGGAACGCTAGAAAGAAGAAAGAAAAAATCTTTTAATTGGTATAAGCAGGTAATTGCTAGTAATGGTGAAAGATTAGATTAAATATATTTAAAAGGGTCTGTGAAGGGCTCTTTTTAATTACTTGATTTAAAAGTATTGGCATAATATGAGACATAATTTTAATTCGCAGATAATGTATAGTAGTGAGATAATCTTAAAGAGAAGAATTTAATTAGTTTAATATACTAAAATAGAATGTTATTTGAGACCAAAGGGGAATGGATTATGAATAGTGCAGATTTTTTCAGTTAGCGAAAAGAAATATTTTTCATTCATTTATGCGATGTAATGAGCAAAGTGATTTTAAGTATATCTCTAACTATGCACCGTCTGTTATTGCGGAATTTAATGATAATCATTTAATAATCAAAGACTTTAATACTAGAAAAGATTTCTATGAGTTTTGTCAGTGTAAAATAGATTTATGGAAAGAAAATTATAATATTTTAGATCCTAAGGTTGGTGATTTAATTGAAAATTCGTTTGTGTGATTTAAATAAACCATTAAAAATTAGAGAAATATCTCTAGCTTTTTAATTAAATAAAATGCTCTCTTCTAAACAACAAGATTATTTGTTCTTTAAAAGGGAGCATATCACGTATAAGTTTAAAAGAGTATTATAATCAACTAGTTGAATCTCGTCGAATAACTTCGACTGGCAAAATAAATTGCTTTTTTTCATCATTGATAGCAATATCATTCATTAAATCTAAAAGTAAACTACAAGCTGTTTTAGTTAAAGCAGGAATGTTCTGCTTGATTGTTGAAAGTGATGGGTGGCTGGATGCAGAAATGAAAATATCATCAAAACCAATGATCTTAACTTCATCAGGGACTTTAACATTGTTTTCTAAAAGTCCTACAAGTACCCCATAAGCACGCCAATCATTAGTTGCAAAGACACCATCAAAAGGAATATTGTTTTTAATTAATTGATTAATTGCTTCTTTAGCCCCTTCGTAATTAGCTTGTTCAATATCCAATAATAATTCTAGCTGTTTGTTTTCTTGTAATTGATAATCTTTTAAAGCTTGACGATAGCCCATTAAACGCTGCTTGTTGACGGATAATGACTTATTTCGTGATACGATTGCAATATTTTTACACCCTTGTTGAATTAGTTCTTCAGTTGCTAAATATCCCCCTAAATAGTGATTAGATTCAACATAGTAGGCATTACTATGATCTTTGGGTTTTCGATCAATACAAACAATTGGGATGTCACGAGTTAATGAATCTGATGGGATTGTTTCAATTCCTGAAATGCAGATGATTCCGTCCACTAATTTAGAATCTAGTGATTTGAAATAAGCAACTTCTTTTTCTTCATTTTGTGAGGTATTACAAATAAATACTGAATAATTGTGTTTAAAAAAATAGTTTTCGATATCTAATGCTAACTGTGAAAACCATTCATTATCGATGTTTGGAACAATTAATCCGATTGTTTTTGATTTTGATGTCCGTAAGCTTTTGGCGGCAATATTAGCAGTATAACCATATTCTTTAATAATTGTTTCGACCTTCTCTTTAGTTTTATCAGAAAAGCGGCCATTATTGTTGATAACTCTAGAAACAGTGGCGACAGAGACATCAGCTAACTTAGCTATTTCCTTAATTGAAATATTTTTTTTCTTTACCATTTTTGTTCCCCTCCATTTTCATTATAGATTAAAAAATAGATATTTTCAATAAAATGTAATCGCTTACTCACAAAGAAAAAGGTGAATAAATACAACGGCACATATTGTGCCATGGATATATGTGGAAACGTTTACTCAAGATATATATAATAGGAGTATGAACGAAAGGTAAACGTTTACTCAAAATATAGGAGGATTGTATGGAGAAACTATTATGTCCATCAATGATGTGTGCTAATTTTGGCAATCTTGAAAAGGAAATAAAAGAGTTAGAAGAAGGTGGGATTGATTTTTTTCATCTAGATGTTATGGATGGTAGCTATGTTCCAAATTTTGGGATGGGTCTGCAAGATATTGAGTATATATGTAAACAAGCAACGAAACCATGTGATGTGCATCTAATGGTCGTCAACCCAAGTGATTATATTGAGAAATTCGCAGCTTTAGGCGTAAAGATTATTTATATTCATCCAGAGACTGATAAGCATGCTTGCCGAACATTACAAAAGATTAAAGATGCTGGAGCAAAAGCAGGAATTGCTTTGAATCCGGGAACATCTTTTGAAACAGTTAAAGAACTTTTGTATTTATGTGATTATGTCATGCTAATGAGTGTTAACCCAGGTTTTGCAGGACAAAAATATTTAGATTTTGTCACTCCAAAATTCCGGCAGTTTGTTGATGCTGCCTCTAACTATGGCGGCTATCAGGTAATGATCGATGGTGCTTGTTCACCAGAAAAAATCGCGATGTTATCAAAGGTAGGCGTTAAAGGATTTATTTTAGGAACTAGTGCGTTGTTTGGCAAAGAAAAAAGTTATAAAGAGATTATTACAGAATTAAGAAAGTTATAAAGGAGGAAGGATAAAATGAATATTTTGTTAGTATGTGCAGCTGGAATGTCAACAAGTCTACTTGTAAATCGAATGAACGAAGCGGCTGCAGCAAAAGGAATCGGGATTAATATTGAAGCACATCCAGTTGGGAGTATCGATCAATTTGGAGATGCTGCAGATGTGATTTTATTAGGCCCACAGGTGCGTTATGAATTAAAGAATGTTAAGGCTAAATATCCAAATAAGCCGGTTGAAGTTATTAATATGCAAGATTATGGAATGATGAATGGTAATAAGGTTTTGGATACTGCTTTAAAATTGATTGAAGGGTAATAAGATTAAATTAAAATAAATTTTAGGAGGTTTATTATGAGTTTTCCAAAAGGTTTTTTATGGGGTGGTTCAATTAGTGCTGCTCAAATTGAAGGTGGTTGGAATGAAGGTGGAAAATCACCAGTATTAGTAGATTATTGCACAGCTGGTTCAGCTAAAGAACGTCGTCAAATTTGGTATTTAGACCAAGAGGGTAAAAAAGTGCATAAAGACTGGGAAGCAGTTGATGAATTACCAGAAGGGTGTAAGTTTCAGTTATTTGATGATTTACATTATACTAACCATGTGGCTAGTGATTTTTATCATCGTTATAAAGAAGATATTGCCTTGTTAGCAGAAATGGGATATACAACATTTAATACATCTATATCATGGGCTCGTATTTATCCTCATGGTATTAAGGGGGGTGTTAATCAAGAAGGCGTTGAATTCTATCGTAGTGTTTTTGAAGAATGTAGAAAGTATGGTATGGATCCAGTTATTACACTGTATAAATATGATGAACCGGTTTCTCTTCTTGAACAACACGGTGGTTGGCGCAATCGGGCAATGATTGACGAATTTGTTGAATTTGCACGAGTTTGTTTTACTGAATATAAAGATTTGGTAAATAAATGGATGACATTTAATGAAATTAATATCATTATGCCATTAAATGATACTCCTAAAGATAAAGCTAAAAGAGATCTAGCTTATTTGCACAATCAATTGGTTGCGGCTGCTAGGGCAACTATTGTTGCTCATGAAATTGATAAAGATCTTAAAGTTGGTGCAATGATTTGTGGAAATATGAATTATCCACTTACTCCTGATCCAAAAGATGCATTTGCACAATATAAACGTTTCCAAGATTTCTTTGGATATAGTGCAGATACTCAAATAAGGGGAGAATATCCACCTTATGCTAAAAGAATTTGGGAAGAGTGGAATTTTACTCCAGAAATTACAGAACAAGATAAAAAGGATTTAAAAGAAGGAAAAGCAGACTTTTTAGGATTTTCTTATTATGCTTCGGGGGTAATTACTACTCATAATGAAGAACAATTGGATATTACTGGAGGAAACATTTTAGGAAGTGTTAAAAATCCGTATCTTGAAGCAAATGCTTGGGGTTGGCAAATTGATCCGTTAGGATTTAAACATTTCTTGCACATTTTAAATGATCGTTATCAAGTACCGTTATTTGATGTTGAAAATGGTATTGGACTGATTGAAACTGAGGGTGAAGATGGTATTTGTCATGATTCGGCAAGAATTGATTATCATCGTCGACATATTCAATGCATGAAAGAAGCAGTCGAAGAAGGTGTAAACCTATTTGGTTATACAACTTGGGGATGTATCGACTTAGTAAGTGCGGGTACCGGGCAAATGGATAAAAAATATGGATTTATCTATGTTGATATGGATGATCAAGGAAATGGTGATCTACATCGCTCAAGAAAAGATTCATTCTATTGGTATAAGAAGGTAATTGCCAGCAATGGTGAAGATCTAGATTAGAGTCAGGAGAAAGTTATGAAAATTGGAATTGGAAATGATCATGTTGCGGTTGAATATAAAAATGTGATCAGAGAGTATATTGAAGCAAAATATGGCTATGAAGTAATCAATTATGGTACTGATAGCAGTGAAAGATTTAATTATCCAGTTTCTGGTGAAGCGGTCGCTAATGCAGTTGTAAATGGTGAGGTTGATAAAGGTATCGTAATCTGCGGAACAGGCGTAGGAATTTCTTTGGCTGCCAACAAAGTAAATGGAATTCGCTGTGTGACATGTAGTGAGCCATATTCAGCCAAATTATCAAGAGAGCATAATAATACTAATATGCTGGCTTTTGGCGCACGAGTAGTAGGAATTGAACTTGCAAAAATGATTGTTGATGCCTGGTTAACTGGTGAGTATGAAGGTGGGCGTCATCAAGTTAGAATCGATATGTTGAAAGAAATTGAAGAAAGACAAAAAAGTAAATAACTGTTAGTGAATTGTATTGTCTATTAGTGCCTCCCTGTACTAATAATCTCTGCCATTGATAATATAATTCTTAGCTAAAATAAAGTGTAATGAAAAAACAACAAATGCTTTTAAAGCTATTTGTTGTTTTTGATTACGCTGAGAAACTCTGGATACGATAAGTGAGATAATAATTTTTTTACATCAAGTTCATTATTAGCAACATTTTTCAGCGTATTAAATAAAGTATTATACATAATATTATTATTGTCTAAACATGAAAAGAGGATAATGACCTGCATTTGCTGCTGATCAAACAGGATTGGTTCATTTAAAGTAATTGCGACGATATTGTTATTGGCATTGATTGGTTTATTTAGTTTTATTAGCCCAATCACATTATTGAAAGTGTTCAAAGTATAACGATGCTGTTTATTTAACTCGTATTTGAAAGTATCTTTTAGATTTGGATAAAGACATGTTAATAAATGATAGAAAGTTGAGGCGACGCCCTTTTTGCTTTTGACTTTAACATTGGATGAATATAGATATGGATGAAAATAATAAACAAGGTCTTCATCATTGAATAAATAAGATAAATAGCTTTTGATTCTAATGATATCATCATTAGTAATCATATAACTGGTATTAATTACAGGAATCGATAATTGTTTACGAATCGGTACTGAAGAAATAATTAAGTCATAATTACTTAAGTCCTCCTCATTGATTCGATAATATTGAGTATATTTAGTAATAACTAATTGTGCTGCTAATTCAGTTTCAATCCGATAACGATGTAGTGTAAACATAGAACCACTCATACAATTGATCAATAAAACTTTTTTCTTTTTCTTGTTTTGATTGTTAATAGCATTATTAAAGAGTATTGTAAATGCCGATAATTCACTACGTGATAACTTTATCTTGGAGTGTTGTTGAATCGTTGCTGATGCAATAGATGCTAAATGATATGGTAGAGGATATTCATATTGAATATTTTCATATACCGGGGTACGGATTTTTTCAACATATGCTTGTCTGATCAAAGTATTTTCAATATATAGCGATAGGATTCTAAATAATTTATCAGTATCAAAAGTAATTAATGTTTCTGCTTTGATTCTCGCTAGAATTTCATTAGCAATGGTAATTACGTTATCATCATGAGAAGCAGATAAGCCGCGTGATGACCTTTTACAGATTAATAAAATAGTAATATTTTGAATCTCATATTCATTGAAATCAATTTTAAAACGTTCTTGAACATATTTTCCTAATTCTTTAGCAGTAGCATATTCAAAACGATCCTTGAATTGCTCGAAATTAGCGATTGGGCTATCAATCGTATGATTGATCGTATTCCTTGCAATAGCGATAGAGAAACAAATTAAAAAGTCAATCAAACTAATATCGCTCATAATGATTTGATGCTGATTAATGATCTCAATGATTTGATAATCTGGAGAATTAAAATAGGCATCCAAGAAATCACCAAACATATCTGATTGTGTTAAGTTTTCAAAAACCCAGTCAGCTAAGACTTTTCTTTTTGAAATTTCACTTCCTTGAATACTAATACCGTAATTTGGTTTTTGAATTAAAGTTAAACCATATTTATGAATATCTTTTTTTAAAAGAAGGACATCATTAGCAACAGTTGGTCGACTTACTAATAATTCATTAGCGAAAGTTTCTAATTTAATGTAGCTGGCCTCTTCAATTAATCTTTTTGCAATATAATTTCTACGATCTTTTGGTAAAGTTGGAAAAACATTATTTTCATCACGCTCATTATCATTAATAATGTTTTGCAATCGGCTTAAATCTTTAGAAGACTTTCCTTCGATAAAATAACCTTTTGAAGGCTTGGATAATAAATTAAGGTTTAATGATGACAAAATAACTCTAACGTTACTAATTTCATCACGCACTAAACGACGAGGAATTCCTGTCGAGGTAGCGATATCGTAGGTTGAAATGTAGTCTGGTGAAGCTAATAATAATTGAATAATTTTTAATTCGTTTTTTTTTAGTTTCATATGGTCACTCCCTAGTAAAACTATATCAAAATTAGTAAAAAAAGTAAACGTTTACTCATTGTTTTTTAAGACTTCTATTTTCTAAAAACATTAATAATACCAATGGGTTTGAGGTATTTGTAAATAAAAATGGCATAATTTACGACAGGATAATATATCGAAAAAATAAGTGAATGGGTATACTATATAGATAGACAAAGAGAAAACGTTTACATTTAAAGCGTTTTTGAAAATTAAGGGAGGAAAAAATATGTCTACTGAAAAAAAGTCCTTCATGGACAAAGTATTGGAAAAAGTTGATGTAATCGCTGGACCAATGACAAGATTTGGACAGATCCCATTTGTACGAGCAATCGTAAATGGGATGGTCGCAGCATTACCAGTAACAATGGTTGGGTCAATCTTCTTAGTAGTATACTTATTCTGTTCAGATGGTGGATTGACAACTAAAGCATTAATTCCATTTTTAAAGCCTTGGGCTGATGATCTTGCATTAGTCAATAGTTTATCAATGGGAATTATGGCTATCTACATTATTATCGCTTTCGGGGGAGAATATGCAGAAATTAAAGGATTTAATAAGACTACAGGGGCAGTCGGAGCATTCTTTGCTTTTATGTTATTAAACTATGATTCTGTTGGTAATTTAGTAATCACTGCTAAAGATGGAACTTTAAGTGCTGGAGGCAGTGCTTTCGAAAGTACTTATTGGGGTGGTTCAGGTTTGATTACAGCAATGATCGCTGGAGCAATTGCAATTAATATTATTAATATATGTTTAAAAAAGAATATTGTAATCAAATTGCCTGATTCAGTACCACCTGCTATCTCAGATAGTTTCTCAGCAATTATTCCTTATTTCTTTATTACGATTGTATGTTGGGGAATTAGAACTTTAGCCGGAATCAATATTCCAGTATTGGTTGGAGAAATGTTATTACCAGTCTTAGGAGCGGCAGACAATGTCTTTGTTTATAGCTTGCAGCAATTCTTATCAGCATTGCTATGGATGTGTGGTCTACATGGTGACAATATTACTGGTGCAGTTACTAATGTCTTTACAAATCAATGGCTTGCTGATAACAACACTGCTTTTACTGCTGGAACATTAGTTAAAGATTTACCATATGTTTGGACACCAAACTTATGTCGTCTATCTCAATGGGTATCATCTTTCTGGCCAATTTTAATTTACATGTTTATGTCTAGTAAGAAATTACCTCATTTGAAACCATTAGCAACAATCTGTTTACCACCTGCAATTTTCTGTATTATTGAACCAATTATGTTTGGGTTACCAGTAGTAATGAATGGTTTCCTATTAATTCCATTTATTTTAACTCATACATTAACAGGGGCTTTAACTTATTGGTTAACTAGTATTGGTTTTGTAGGAAAAATGTATATGTCATTGCCTTGGGCAACACCTTCACCAATCTTAGGTTATTTATCTGCTGGTGGTTCAGTTGGTGGTATCATTATTGTATTTATCAATCTAGCAATCGGATTAGTTATCTTCTATCCATTCTGGAAAGCTTATGAAAAAGCTGAAGTTGCTAAAATGAATACTGCAGAGGCATAGAATTAATTAATTAAGAAAACTTTAACAAGTTCTCTTAATTAAAAAATAAGGAGGAACTAATTATGGAATGTCCATATTGTCACAAGGAAATACCACAAGATTCAGCTTTCTGTTATCATTGCGGTAAAGAAATTAGTGCAGATGCACTTAAACAAAAAAACAAATCAAAGTTAAAAAAGAATCCCCGTGAAAATAGCTGGGCTAAATTAGGGATCCTCCTATTTTTTATCGGTTTAATTGGATTGGATTTTATCGCAGGAACAATATTTAGTGCAGTTGGTGGAAATGTAAAGATTCCATATATTCTTAGTTCGTTTGCTTATCTTGGGGCAATCGTTTGTGGTGTATTGTCATTGCGGGTAGATAAACAGGATCGAAAAAAAGGATTCGAACCAAATGGTAATAAAAATTATGCTTGGGTATCGATCGTTATTAGTGGTTTTGTTAGTTTAGTTAATTTTTCACAAGTTATTTTGAAATAGAGAGCAGGTGGATATTATGTATTGTCGAAAATGTGGTGCTGTACTTAAAGATTCTGCAAAATTTTGTGATAGCTGTGGTAGTGAAGTAATTAAAGTTGAACAACGTAGTTATGCTCAAAAATATAATGATAATAAAATAAAACAAAAGATGTCTAAAAAAGATATTGAACGAATGGAAAAGCATCGAGATGAAAAAAATCCATATATTGGTGCAGCTTTATTTGCTTCAGTTTTAGCACTTATTTTAGCTATCGTACCATGGAATTATTTTGGTGATGGAATTGGAACAAGTTTACCAATGCGAATCGTAATCGTTGTTTTTGCTTTGTTAGGTGATTATCATGTCACTAAGGCAAAACAAGTAAATAATTTAATTTATAGTAAATATGGTTTTAGAATCAAAGCTAATATTGTCTCATTAGCTAATTGCTTATCAATCTTTGTAACCGTAATTGGTTTATTTGCTTTGTTTACACTATAGGCATATTAATGCCTATTTTTTATAAGGAGAAAAATTATGGGTGTATTATTTTTTAAACCGATCCCGCGCTTGGCTATATGGGGACATACGTTAGTTAAAGATTATTTTGGCTATCATGATTTTCCGGATGGAGTTGGACAGGCTTGGTCATTTAGCTGCCAAAAAGGGGCTTCAAATATTTGTGAGACTGCACCATATCAAGGAAAAACTTTATTAGAATTATGGCAGGAGCATCAAGAATTATTTGGTCATCCTAATGAACAGTTTCCGGTTATTATTTCGTTAGTAGGACCAGAAGATGATTTAAGTATCCAAGTTCATCCTGATGTAAAAGCGGCTTTAAAGTTAGGTTATCAAGCAGGCAAAAATGAAGCTTGGTATTTTATTGAAGCTGAGCCAGGAGCCAAGATTGTTTATGGACACAATGCCAAAGATGAAGCTGATTTGACTCACTATATCAAGGAAGAACAGTGGGATAAACTGATTCGTCATTTAGAAGTCCATCCTGATGATTTTGTATATCTTCCGGCTGGATTATTACATGCATTAAAAAAGGGGAGTGTTGTTTATGAAATCCAACAGGCTACAGATGTTACTTTCCGTTTTTATGATTATCATCGTA